>JAEOTN010000421.1 GCA_016839865.1 Promethearchaeota archaeon
GAATTAATACGAGAATTAATAGAAGAAATTGGTCAATCTATTGATATTTTAATCGAAAATAATCAATTTGATCTGGTCAAGGGATATCTTTACTTCGTCTTAGATGAATTACAACAGAATGATCTTTTTGAAGACACTAAGGTCCTTGGAACAAGGATGGTAAAAGTTCTGAAAATTTTGATGGATAATTACATCCAAGAAAACAACTCTGATGAAGCAAATCGCACTTTGGATGAATTATTCCATTTTTGGGATATTTATCCTAATGAGCGAGAAAATCTTGATCATTTGATTCGTGAAATTGCCTTAATGTATCTTTCTAGAAATGAGATCAAATACTTTGACGATTTAATCAATAGAATTGAATCAAAATCCATGAGAAAAGAGCTTGCAGAAAAACGACAGGAAACAGAAGATCAAGTTACACAACAACGTAAACGATCAGAATATGAGGATTTTTCACATACAATAACCATACTGAAAAACTATGTTGATAAGGAAAATGAACTATTCAACCAATTGAATGAAGAATTTTATAAGCATATTAGGGAATTGATAAATCTCCATAAACTGCGTGAAGCAATATCCGAATTAAAAAAACGTGCAAATTGGTTCAAAAATATCGACCATAAACGATATTACTATGAATTACTGATTCGTTTGCTTGATCTTAACTTAGAATTGGATGATTATTTTTCCTTTCTAAATGAAATCAAGAATGTGAGAAATACAGAACGCTTGGAGTACCTTAATAATACATCCAGTAAGATCAATGAAAAAATACAATCGACCTTAATTAAGAGTGAAGATTCTATTGAGAAGATCGATATTCTAGTGAAAAGATTCATCGAACTATACAATAGTAACTTACTTTTTGAACAAACTAAAAATCTAAAGCAGATATATGTAAAAATTCTCATCTATCGTGCAAAGAAATTATTAGAGAGTTCCCAACATTTAGAAGTAGTCCCAAAAATTAATTCGCTGGTGGAACGAGCAGAAATAGTACATGAGGGATTAACTGAAGAAGATCCATTAGATTTTGATGAAATTTATCAAGAGATTGCCCAAAGATATATCTATCAAATAAAAGAAAAAGCGAAAGCGAGAAACCTCATTGAAAATCAAGTACATGACAAAAAATTAGCAAAAGATGTTGTAAAAGAGATTCAGAACAACACAAATGCATTAAGTCATATTATCAACCAAATTAAAGATCAAAGAATACGAACTCATCTACTTAAAACAACTATAGATATCGAAGAAAGTTTAAAAATACCCATAAACGAGGACCAGAAGAAGTTAGAACTAACTGCTTCTCTTTCGAACCTTAGTAAAAGAGCAGTCGAGGATATTAAATCCTTAGAAGAGGTTCATCGAAAACGCAAAACCTTTATACGAATTTATCGACCTGTTTTGGAAATGTTAAATGAGAGAGAAATCAAGAAAGCTTCTGAAGAATATTACAACCAGGCTAGTAAACAATCTAGAAGACGTGATTATGATACAGCAAGCGTACTTTTCTTATTAGGAACATTATGTTTAATTAAAATTCAGGAAAACACAGAGAATATTATTGACCAAATAGATAAAAGAATTGTGGGAGAACCTATCGCGAAAGAAATTCTAAAATTGCTTGTGGAATCGAAATCTAACGGATTCATGAAAATTTTTAATGAAGCTTGGGAATTGACAAAAATGGTTCCCGTATTTGAAGAAGAGAAAATCTTGTTTAAAGATCACTAAATTCTCATCTAAATCTAAAAACCTTTATTTAAACAAAAAGCATGTTAAGGTAGAAAAAATGGAAGATGACACACCTAAATCCAAACCCCGCGTCTTCCAGTTAAATGACGCAGAGGAAAAATTTGAAGAATTAGAAATTGATGATGGAGTACCCTTGAGTAATTTACTGAACTCAGATATTGTGGTCCTATTCTTATCTATTGAATATAAAACTGCCTGGCTGTGGATCGGAAACAACACAAGTCCTCGGATGCCATTTATTGCGGCTAAAGAAGCTCTCTCTATTAGGGATCGTTATGGTTCGGTACTAATGAAAATAAAAACAGAGGAGCAAGAGAAAGAAAGTCTTGGATTTCAAATTTTTATTGGATTAATTGAACCTCCTGAACCTCCCAGACTTGAAGAGAAGAAACCACTTACACAAGAGTTCAAGTTTGGAAAGGAAGAAGAAATTTTACTGGAACTTGAAAAACATGAGGTTCCTGAAGGGTATGAACGGGATTTGATTTTATCGCAAGGAAATATCTACAAATATCATATTGGAAATTTTATGGGAACTCCCAGCCCTGAACTAATTTCATTGCGGGAGATTGTTCCGAACGGTATGTATCCATTTGAAGAATATATGACACGTCTTCTTTTCATAGATAACATCATTCAAATTGTGGAATTTCTAAAAAAGAAGTAAGACACCATTACATAAACTAGAACCAACAGGTAATGGGGCACGCCAATCAACAATGTAACATACAACTACAACCTTGGAAGTATCGATTGTAGTGTAAGAGATAAGAGATAACCAGTCTATAGATAACAAATTAAATACAAACGTTCAGCCTACCCCCCCTTTTTACGTATCTCCAAAGCTTTTATTCTTCTATTATTTCTTCAAGTAATTCCAAAATGGAGGATATTTCTTTACCAATTTCTAAAGCTCTAGTTGCTAAATCTCTCAAAACTTCGGGGTCAGATTCATTTTTCTCTAACTGAAACAAGGCATTTTGGAGGTTTTGAAGTGCGAATAAATAATTCCAAATTTCCTCTTCGGGACGATTTTTAAACGTGTCAATACTTCGTTGAGAGAGTGTCATTTCTTCATCTTTCCTTTCGATAGATAATAATTAATTCGAGACATGAAATTTGATTTTTCTTTTTTCCAATGAGCAACGGATAAGGAATCTGGGTTAGTTTTAATTTTTTCTTGGTGATTATTATATTGATTCTGATAACCTTTCAGTCGTTTGATCAAGTCTTTTTTAGAACGACCTTTTTTCTTACTCATATTATATAGGTATTTGTTCTATTTTTAAATTTCTACCCTCTGTCCCTAAGACTCGGCTTTATTGACGAATTCTGTAAGATCTTACTAAATTGATTATGGACACAGAATAAAGACATTGATGAATATTAATCCAGCGCAAACATGTGCGTTAGCTATGCATCATGAGGGATGCTATAAGTAATACAAAAGTACTACGTAAACCAGAACCAACAGGTAATGGGGCACGCCAAAAAACAATGTATGTACC
>JAEOTN010000422.1 GCA_016839865.1 Promethearchaeota archaeon
GACTCTAGGGACTTTTGGTGCAATGATTAGACAAAAAGAACCATTTGCTACTCGAGATGACCTCTTCGACATAGGGATAGCTGGACCATTTGCAGGATTTATAGTGGTCATACCAGTATTCATAATCGGCTTGAAATTGACGTATGTCGTTCCGTTGCCAGATACACTAGTACCAGTCGACATAACACAAGTTCCGACGGTTTTCCTAACAGACTTTCTCATAAATTTCGGACAGTGGTCAGGATTGTTGCCGTATTATGATCCGACAATGCAAACGATTGCTATGCATCCAATGATGTTCGCTGGATATATTGGTTTCATACTTACAGGAATTAATCTCATGCCTGCCTCTCAACTTGATGGTGGCCATACGTTTAGAGCAGTCTTTGGTGATGGTCCTCATAGAAGAATATCTTTGGTTGTAGCTTTACTGCTTACTTTGAATCCCTTTACGAGATACATGGGCATATTACTGCTCGTAATGAGTTTCAGTGGACATCCTGGATCAACTGATGATGTTTCCAGAGTTCATTGGTCAAAATACATCTACCTTGGCATCGGATTCGTAGTTGGAATACTTTGTACTCCCCTCCCGGTGTATTTAGTGATGGGTTACTTTGCGTAAAGAACGAACTTACACTTTACAAGATTTATTGAATTCTTTTTATAGGCAGTTAATCGTCAACTTAGATACAGACAGCAATAGATAGCGGGTAGTTAAAATGGAAGAAAATAAGAGTTGGATAAATTTCAAAAATACTAAATATGTGGAACTACTCTACAAACCATTTCTCGTGTATGGTAAACAATTTTTCAAATTCTTTATTATTGCACTCATCCCAGAACTCCTTTTCTTTGGTGTTACACGTCTGGTAATCTTTTCAATATCACCTTCGTCAATGTCAATATGGGGACCAGCTTTCGAGATTTCTTTAGATTTTATAGGTGATTTAGTTACAAGAGATAACTATCAAACACTCTTCTTCGTTTTAATTATACCAACAATTATTTTGTACGTTTATAGAAGCTCTATAATTTCAAATTTAGGCTGGAAAACAATAGAAAATGGAAGAGTAAATTTCTTCTGGGGACTAGACAGATCCTTTAGAAAAACCAAAGAGCTATTTCTTTTCATGTTGTTTATAGCAGGTTTGATTGCATTTCCCGCTTTGATGATCACTCTTGGAGTAATACTACAAGGAAGTAGCTTCATGTATGCATACGTTTTCTCATGGATGTTCATATTAGGGGCTCTTATTTTCCCACTCATATTTTATAGTAAAACATCAATGTTCATCGCAGGAATGAGTAGAGACAATTTGCATGTAGGAGCAGCAATACAAACTTCTTGGCAATACGCCTCTCGAAAAAGCTATTATCGCGTTACATCTACCTTTATTCTTTTCTTAACCCTAGGAGTACTTCTTCCTTGGGGCCTGAGCCTTTATTTTACACAAATTTATGGTATGTGGGCAACATTTGGATTTGTATTTGTTAAAGCATTTTGTTATCCAGTTTTTGACATTTCATTGACATTAAACTATATGAACCAAGAATACTATTCAGTTGACAAAGCAGTTTTTCGTGATGCCATTCTAGAACAAAAGAAACGCTCAAATGATATGATAAAAAAAGGTGTAGAAGAAAGAAATCTGTAAAACAGAAAACTTCTTACATCTCAATTTCAAGCATTGGCAATTTTACCAAGATCATTTTTACTTTAGGAATTGATAGAGAAAAGAAACAAAGGATTAAAAATCCCGAAAACAAGTGTTACCTATGGACGAGTTGACTTCCTTACGCAACATAAAGATTTTCGGATGGAGTATCTTCGTTTTTAATGTGATAGTAGGTATAACAAATTTTCTTTACTTAATTATACGATCATCTGGGGCAGTTTTCGGAAATTTGGTAGGAGTTTTCATAATTAGCAATCTTTCAGCCACAATGATCTATTCACTCGTTTTAAGCCACCAAATAAGAACAACTATGAAACAGGGAAATCGATTAAATCTCTTATGTTATGGTTATTTTGGAGGGGTAGTTTTAGTCATGATTATTACTTTCTTTGCTGTTTTCATTGGCTTAAATGATGTCATTTCAGTTAATCTTGGATTAGGTGTGTTATTGTATGGAGCAAATTTTGGCATAGTGATCTATGGAGCCGTCTTGGGAATTATCCCTGTTATCCCGAAAAACGATATTCTTTTGTCGACTTCTCCCATTCCAGAGGATTTAGTTTGGAACAGAAGCATCAAAGCTCAGAAACGAATGAGATGGCTGAAATACGTTATAATAATCATTTGTATAGTTGAAATAGTCATAGGGGGATTGGTGTGCTATTCATTTTTCTTTGGTCTTCAAGGAAGGTTGAGGATGTTTATGCTTAGAGTTTTTGCAGGGCAAGCAGCACTATTTTTTGGAATTGGTACCCTCTGTTTCACATTCATCCTTATCAAAATAACTCGCTTCATAACAGGAAAACTAAAACGAATTCCGATGAGTTTCTTGGTCATCTTAGGGATTGTTATTTCAGGATTCTGCTTCGCTCCGCTTGTATTAACCCCACAATTTGCGAAAGATGCAGATATAGTATTTTCCAATAGTTTTGATCCAGTCTTTTCTGGGGATTGGAAAGCAGTTATTGAAAATTCAGGTTATGCTGATGCATTTCTTCAGACACCCTTCTCATTAGGAGGGTATTTTCTCGGTCCCCCTATTTATGATTGTATTGTGAGAAAAAATGTATTATACTTAGATGGAGCTACGAGTAATTTTACGGTGGATGCGAACGTAAAGTTATATTTTGACGCTTACCTTCCCCCCAACGATTCTGATTCCCTGCCTGGAAATCGATCAACTTTGATTAGAATCCATGGGGGTGGTTTGACAATTGGCGATAAGGGTTTAGGAAATATAGCCACCATGAATCGTTATTTTGCAGCTCAAGGTTATTGCGTATTTGATATCCAATATGGATTGAATAATGGTCCTGAAAGTATGGGAATTCCTATTATTACACCATCTAATGTCTTAGGGAATTTCACATTGGACGACATAATGCGTCATATTGGAAATTTTACATTCTATTTGGAGAATCATAATTCAGAATATGGTGCGAATCTCAATTCAGTGTTTATTTCTGGAGGTTCCTCTGGAGGACAATTAGCATGTGCAACTGCACTCAGTATAGCCAGTGGGAATTATAACGAGACATTCAGTGCGAACTATACCATTAAGGGGATTATTCCGTATTATCCTGCAAATAATGTCTCCTTAAGTTTTACACTACAATCTACACCCGAATGGAGAAATCCAGAATTATTGGTCAATAATCAGAGCCCCCCATGTTTGATCTACCAAGGGGATCAAGATCACCTTATTATCCGATCCAGATCATTGGAAAATACCTATTTAAGCCAAGGTAATGCAGAAGTGTGTTTGTTGATTTTTCCACTTGCTGGTCACGCAAGCGACTTATATTTCTCAGGATATTATAATCAAGTGTTCTTGTATTACATGGAGCGATTTATGTTTCTCTATCACTAATTATTTCAAACCCGTTATTTTACTCACAATTAATTTTCTTATATCAACTTAACCTTGGGATTCTTTCTAGAAACATAAGTACGGAATTCATGCTCTGGATATCCAAGTATTAAAACTTGATAGATTTCATTGTTCTCCGGAATTCTTAGAACCTCTCGGATCTCTGGATTCAATTTAGCATAATTTGTAAGATAACCAATGAAACAAGTACCAAGTCCATAACTATTAGCTAATATGCTGAGATAACTAGCAGCAATATTGCAGTTATCCTCAGGAGTAGTGCCATCTTTATTCGCGTGGAAAACAATTACAGCTGGGGCATCATGAAAAAGGTAATCCGTACCTTCTTTGAATCCATCAAGCATACGGACAAATCGGTGTCTTGTTTTTTGAGCCTTCCGAATTCTTTTTCCCATACCAATGAGGTATGCTAAGAAACGATAAAAGGGACTATCAATTTTCTTAAGAATGGAAATAATGGTCTCAGCACTGAGGTCTTTTAGCAATTGTATTGTTTTTGGTTCAGAAACCAAAGTTATTTCAACATTCTGGGAATGATGACCAGTAGGAGC
>JAEOTN010000423.1 GCA_016839865.1 Promethearchaeota archaeon
AGAAACAGCAATTGCTTCGCATTCATTAGAGGTTCGAACATGAACAATATCATCATCTGATTCGTCATTAAGATAATTCAGAACAAATTTCAGACTAGTTCCCGGTACCCCAGCGAAAAAGGAGAAATCATGCTTCTTTAGCAATTCCATGAAAACTGGAACATCCATAAAAATGAGCAATTTATCCATAATTTTATACTTATCTCAATTAACTTTGTAGAAAATGTTAAGTTGATTTTCAATTTTTCTTGTGTGTTCTTGATTTAGATATTCGCTGATGAACCAAATTTTCAACGCTTTCATAAAGGTCTTGCTGATATTCAGCCAGATTTAAATGATTTAAGATAATTTTATCTAATTCATTACGATCATCCATCTCAAATTCATCTTTAACTTCTAGAAACTGCCTAGATGAGATCGATTTTACACATTTCTCTATTTGTTTCCTTATTAAAAAGTCCTGAATTTGACAAGGATCAATAATCATTATGTTCTCAATGTCAAAAGTAGCAGTATCTAGTGCTCCCATTCCAAAACTCCTTCTCCCATTCAACTCGATCGAGAGATAAGTTAAGCTTGATAACAGAGAACCCAGTATGAGTGAGGAATGTTGTTCAAATTCAGGTTTAAGATTGATATTGTAAAACGTATTATTTGCCCAAACTTCATTTTCCTTGAGTGTAAAATATATCTTGTATTTCGAACTGAAGATTTTTTGGATAAAAATATGAGTTCCCCTCGATGTTTGCGGCAGCGATATTGTATAGAATTTGTTTTTTCCAGCCAATGTTGGTACATTTTGAGCTCCGATTAAGGAATTTCCTTTATTTTTTCCTTTCGTTTGCTCGATTTCCTTATTCTTCCCATATTCAATATATTTTGCAGCAAGAGAATTGCCCCGTTCCTTGAAATTTTCCGGTAAAAGCAATATAAAATGACGCAATTCGTTTTCGTCAACTATTGGGTTCAGCATTCGCTTTGGTCCAATGAGGAATGGCTGTAAAAACTCTAGTTCTATATTGAACTCATAATCAAATCTATTTCGAACGGTTGCAATACCTTTATTTTCAGAAATTTTCTCTAAAATAAAGAATTTGTTTAATCCCGTAGTGATACCTCTTGTAATGAATGCAATATCCCCCAATCGGACTAAACTTCTACCCAAGTGTTTCTTAAGCTTAAAATAAATTGGGGGAGCAAGCAGCATTTCATTTCCCCACCGTGTTCCTGCTTCAATGTCATTTTGATCAATCAGACGTATCAGAAATTCTTGTGTTTTCCTCTCTTCAACAGGAGAATTTTTATTAAGTGTAGGCAGATCCCGGTAAAGCTCTTGAAGAATTTCTGTCACATTTTCTTTGGTTATATGTGATTTTAAACTGATGAATTGACTTATTTCACGTTCTCTTTTATCTGAATATTTGGAGAGGGTTGTAATCACTGTATTAATTTCAGCTGAAGAAAACGCTTTGTAATCAAAATCCGTAATTGATAATACATTAGTATGTTGTAAGAGATAGTCCTGAAATTCAAACCCAAAGCCAATATTTAACCAACTGCTGGATGTAAGAAAACTCAAAATACCATTTTCTTTTAATCTTGAGAGTCCAAGATAGAAAAAGTAGATATAAAGGTCAGAACGTTTATTGATTGGAAATTTGTTGATGATTTTTTCTTTATACCCATGTCCTGTCTCACTTTGAGATCGAATGTTTTCTTGACGTACATAAGGAGGATTCCCAATGATAATATCATATTTTAGCTCCATCGAATAATTTCTCAATAAACTATCTGAACATTTGAAATTATCATATAGGAATGAAAGATCAAGTGCGGTTTCCTCGTACATCATTAACCAGAGTCGAATTATGATGCGGAGTTTAAACATAATTTTCGGATTGACATCAAATCCATACACATTATCACGAAAAATTTCGGTTCGCGTTTGTCTTTTACCCGATGGTTTAATACATTTCTGTATCGAATACAATGCCTCCACAATCTCAAAATAGAATGCACCAGTTCCACATGCAGGATCTAGTATTCTGATATTACAAATAAGAGCAGAAATGGATTCTATTTCATTTTTTTTCAATTTTCGCGTAGGAAAAGATGTGGGATTGACCAATAATTCTATAATAACTTCTTTATCTAAGGATGTGTTTTTTCCGAAGTAGTGATATAATGCTTGAATAGTTAGTAGTCGAACTACTCCAGGAGGGGTAAATATAGCTCCAGAATCTAAGATTTCATCCCTAATCAATCGTTCTCCGAGTACGTGAAAAATGTCTGGAGTTAAAATTTCAGTGTCTTGGAAAGGATCTATAGTCGGAGCTAGTTTTTTAGATAATGAATTGAATAGGATTACAAATTCACCATCAACATCATCAACTAGATCCTGTATCGAAAAGCAAGATTCCCCACAAATTTTATTAGCTATAAGAATATCTGTTGCAAAGGAAGCTAGGAAATCCGCCTTAAGGGCATCATCTAAATCATTTTCATAATCCAAATTGATAATTTTTAGTTTGATGGTATTGAGAGAATTGCGAAAGAATGTGGTATATGAACTCTGGATGGTTGCATAATCCGAAAAAAATGATTCTAGCAATTCTGAGTCCAAATTTTTCACCTTAGATTGAAAGTCCTTGATAACAATATTAAAGTTCAGCAAATCTATGCAGTATAATGTTTTAATACCCTTAAAATATCATTTTTCAACTATACATACAAAGAAAGTTTGTTGACTAATACAGATATCTCTAATCCCACTTTATGAATTTCGGCAAGAAGTTGTAACTCTAGAACCCAAACTTCCTAATGCATAATGAGAATTGGACGAACAGTGAAAATTTCTCTTTGATGTATGGTTACGTCACGAAAATGTAATTAAAATAAAAAAAAAACATAATGAAATAGCTAATCCAAGAGGTGAAAGGCAGATTTTCTTGACTGAACAAATTCAAGCAGCAAAAACTTCAGTTTTATCCTATAACTGTCATTTAGCTAAAAACCTCTATAATTTCGCAAATTACCATTACCGGCAATTTTTCTTTAATTTGAACAAATTTCTTACGTATTATGAATTACTAATAATTGTAAAAAAGCATAATGCGTATGCAGCACTTCCTGCTCAAACATCCCAACAAATAATCCGCTTAGTTGTTAAAAACTGGAAATCTTATTTGAAAGCAAAAAATGAATGCCAAAGAAATCCAAAAAAATTCATCGGTAAACCCAAGATACCGAGGTATAAGAAGAAAAGCGGAGAATCCATCCTTATCTTCACCAACCAAAATACAAGGTTTAAAGATGGTAAAATCTATTTTCCTGCTAAAACCAACTTGCCTCCCCTCAACACACGAATCAGTATTTATCAACAGATTCGGATTATCCCAAAAGGTCACTATTATATCTATGAAGTAATATATAACCGCGAAGTGAAAAACTTAAACTATCCTCAAGATCGTATTCTCTCTATTGATTTAGGGGTCAACAACCTCCTAACTACCGCAAACACTGTCGGATTACCTCCTCTCATTGTTAAAGGGGGGGTTGTGAAGTCAATAAATCAATGGTATAATAAGGTTAGAGGAAAGACACGATCTTTAGTTGATTCCTTCCATCCAGAGACCAGAAGGATGAATTCTCTCACACGGAAGCGGAATAACAAGATCAAAGATTTTTTTCATAAAACATCCCGAAACTTAATCCAATATTGTATTAAGAATAAAATCGGTAGAATCATCATTGGATACAATGAAACATGGAAACAAAGATGCAATATTGGTAGGAAGAATAATCAATCGTTTGTTTCCATTCCATATTATCAAATAATATGGATGATTCAATATAAAGCCAAACTGGTTGGTATTGATGTTAGTCTAACAAATGAAGAATACACAAGCAAATGTTCAGCGTTGGATAACGAACCGATTAGAAAACATAATTTTTATATGGGCAAGCGGGTAAAGCGAGGTTTATTCCAGTCAAATAAAGGGAATAAGATCAACGCGGATGTAAATAGTGCAATGAACATTCTCAGAAAAGTAGTTCCCATAGCCTTTGATGGTAAGGGAATAGCGGCGATGGTGTTATCGCCAAAAATCATAAAAATATCATAGAATTTATATGGTTTTTAATAGAATTTAATTCTAATAACATACCTTAACACATATACGACTTTATGGAGAATGAAAAATGACTGAAAATCAGAAGATTTTTATTAAGAACCAGAACAGATGGCTAGTCGTGATTGCAGCTGTAATCATGGAGCTTGCTCTTGGAGCTATCTATTCATGGTCAACTTTTGCGGGTTATTTAAAAACTGGAGAAGGATGGACTAGTACACAAACTCAATGGGTGTTTTCAATAGCTACTCTTGCATTAGCTGTTGCTGTCATATTTGCTGGTAGATTAAATGAGAGATTTGGTCCTCAAAAATTGATTTTGATTAGCGCTTTGGTAACTGGCGGTGGTTTTATCTTAGGTGGAATACTTCCTCTGCAACCTATTTGGACGACATTAACTATAGGATTAATAGGAGGTGGAGGTATTGGGATTTCCTATGCTCTTCCTATCAGTGTCTGTGCAAAATGGTTTCCAGATAGAAAAGGATTAGTTACAGGACTTGGGATGGCAGGCTTCGGCACAGGGTCACTTATTTGGCAATATTTTCTGAAAGGTGTATTGTACGATGCAGTGGGTATCCCGTGGACATTCATTATTTACGGATTCTGCTTTATTGTGATGATTGGAGCAGCCTATTTCTTCATCTATAATCCTCCTGAGGGATATATAGTACCAGCTTATAACCCTGAACAAATGAAAAATAAAAGTGATACTGTGGATGAAGTTAACTTTACTAGGAATGAAATGTTGAAGACACGCCAGTTCTATTTCTTATTTTACGCTTTAATGGTAGGTTCAGGCGCGGGATTAATGACTATTGGAATTGCCGTAATATGGCCTGAACAAGTATTATCTGACGTAGGATATGCCAACGCTGCTCAAATAGCCACAATATCGGCGGCAGTAATATACCCCATTTTTAACGGATTAGGTCGTATCATTATGGGCTGGGTTAGTGACAAAATTGGGTGGAAGTGGTCTATAATTATGATGGACTCTGTCCAAGCAGTTACGATTTTTCTCCTCTATTTCCTTGTAAGAACACCCGCAACGCTCTTTATTGGTATGGCAATTATCGCATTTAATTATGGAGCAAACTTTACCGTTTTTCCAATGGCAACTGGAGGAGTATTCGGTCGAAAAAATATTTCTTCTAACTATGGTTGGGTATTCTTCTCATTTGGAATCGGAGCAATTTTCGGACCACTATTGGGAGGTTATTTCAACGACACCGGAAACCAACATTGGGCGTTTATTATCTCAGGTATCACTTTAGTTATCGGAGTTGTTCTCACGTTCCTTATCAAACAACCAAAAAAGAGAGATTCTAACTAAAATCCATTTTTTCTTTTTTATAAAAACAGTCTTTTACAATAAAAAAGAGAAATAAATGAAGATATTGAATAAATATCTATTTTTCGAGACGAACCTTAGCTCTACCCGGAATCGCTCTTCGCAAGCGATAATGCAATATTCCATCTGCAGTTTCTTCAGTCTTGAGCAAATTTTGTGCGATATCTTTTTCACTTACCCATTCACGTTGATCTGCTTCAAAACTCTTCATAACTTCCCCATTTTTCTCAATTTTAATCAAAGTCTTAGATTCTTCTATATAATCGAGTTCAACTATATCATCGTTAATAGAATTGATTGTTAGAGTAATTAACCAGTCATCACCAGGTCTTACCATCCCTCGCATCTCACCATAAATAGTGATCACATCTCCTCCACCACCCACAAAATCTAATAAACACTGCCCAACCATCGCTAAC
>JAEOTN010000424.1 GCA_016839865.1 Promethearchaeota archaeon
ACGAAATTGGCTTAAGTATGGATGAATATCGACAATTCTATGATTTTAAATATAAAAACGCTATAGAGGCTATCAGAAAAGGAGAAGCATCGGCTCTTAATAAATTCTATACATGGGATATGGTGCCCTTCATGGAGTGTCCTATAAATGATGAGGAAAGGACTGCGATTGAATGGGGCACAGGATGTCAAGCCTGTCGCTCAATTTCCGGGATTGATACCAATGGGGATGTATTTCCTTGCGATTATCCCTCTGATTTAATCTTAGGTAACGTTCTTGAGCAAAGTTGGGATGAGATTATGGAAATGGATATATTCAAAGCTATTAGAGATAGAAAAATAAAAGGTAAATGTTCTACTTGCCATCACCTTGACATGTGTGGAGGAGGATGTAGAGTCCATGCAGAAAACGAAACTGGTGATTTTTTAGCGGCTCTCCCGTTTTGTTGGCATAAAAACGATCACGAGCATTAAAATTACTATCAAGGTGAATCTCAATGGAATGGGAACCAGAAACAGAAAAATTATTTAGCAGAATAGGAAAGCAAATGCCTCAAGGATTTCGTCCTTCTGTAGAGCCCTTAATAGTACAAGCTGCTGAAAAGCGGTGTCTTGAGCGAAATGGCGCTTATATTACTGATGCTGATATCATTATGGGAATATTTGACATCATTCCTGAAGCATTCAAACCTATTATGGTAGAAGATTTAACAAAGCTAGGAATTGATGTTGAACGCTATATAGAACTAAGAGATCTAAAGGATCGATTAAAAGTGTCTTGGGAAAAACTCGAAAGAGGATTTCATCCTGGAAATATACATTTTGCTATGTATCTTACAGACAAATGCAACCAAAAATGTATCCATTGTGCAGCAGATGATCAAATTCCACGACCTGAATTATCAAAAGAAGATTGGTTTCATATAATAGAAAATGTTGAAGAGGGATTGAGAAATCAAGGGAGACATGCTTGTTTCGTGTGGTTTGGTGGAGAACCTACCTTGCGCAAAGATATTGGTGAAATAATGAAGTTCTGTAAAGAAAAGGATTATATTCATGCCCTAATCACCAATGGCGTAAGATTTGATGAGAAATTTGCTAAAATGTGCAAGGATAACAATATAAGTCATGTATTTGTCAGTTTTGACAGCGTTGATCCCAAGAAAAATGATGAAATTCGTGGATTTCTCAATTCGTTAGATTATGCTAAGAGAGCAATAGATCTTTGTTTGAAATATGGAATTTTTGTTTGTTCTTCAATTACAATTATGAAGCAAAATATTGATGAGTTAGAAGAGCTTAAAAAATTATCCGAAGAATGGGGTTCACAACCATATTTTCGATGCGTGGTCAAACAAAATCGAGCAGCCGAATTCTGGGATGAGATAGGACTTAATAGACAAGAATATAAAAAAATGTATGATTTTAAATACAAACATGCGATTGAAACGATAAGAAAAGGGAAAGCAGGCACATTACCCGCCTATGAAATATATGATATGATGCCTTTTATGGAAAAACCAAAAAATGATAAGGAGTTGGCAGCAATTGAATGGGGTGTTGGTTGTTTAGCTTGCAGGACGATGATGGGGATTGGTATAGACGGGACAATTTACCCTGCGGGGTACCCGACTACATTAACACTTGGTAATGCACTTAAAGATAACTTTGAAGATGTTATTAACTCCCAACTATATAAAGACATTAGAGATAGAAAGAGAATTAATGGAAAGTGCGCTTCCTGCCATCATCTTAAATATTGTGGTGGAGGTTGCCGCGTTACTACTGAATATATAACAGGAGATTTTTTCGGATCATTTCCATTTTGTTGGCATGAAAACGATCATAAACATTAAATGAAAGAAAAAGGGATAGGGATGCGTGTATTAATATTTTCTGGCAGTAGAGAAATCGTTCATGTGATGGTTCCTCCAATAGGAGAAGCATATCTTGCAGCTTATCTTATTAGCCAAGGACATGAAGTAAAAATACTTGATTTGACTCTAAGTAATGATTCGAAAAGAGATATATCCAAGATAATTGAAGGTTTCAATCCTCATGTTATTGGAATTTCAATTCGCAATATAGATTCAACAACCTATCCTGGAAATTTATTTTTTTATTTACCTCTTAAAAATATTATTCAAAATATCAAACAAGTTGCAGAACCTGATATTCCAATAATATTAGGAGGTGCTGGTTTTTCTATATTTTCAGAAGAAATTCTCAGAGATTTAAATCATAACTTTGGGGTTGTAGGTGAAGGTGAATATGTCTTTTCAGAAATTTTAAAATATGTTCACAAGAAAGAAGATTTAAAAAAAATCGAGAAAGGTATGTGCTTTATTGATAATCAAGGGAAATACCATCAGAGACCGCCTTGGCGTGTTGAAATTCTAGATGACCTTCCGTTGCCTATACGTGAACTGATTGATAATGATGCATATCTCATAGATCCCTTAAAAGTATCTGGTGAAACTTGGGGAAATATCCAAACAAAAAGAGGATGTCCAATGAACTGCATCTATTGTAGTTATAGATACATTGAAGGAAGTAATGTACGCTTTAGATCCCCTAAAAACATTGTTAACGAGCTTGATATCATGGTAAACAACTATGGAATACAAAATGTGTTTATTGTAGATAGTTTGCTTAATCTAGACTATAAACACTTAAAGAATACGTGTTTAGAAATCATAAACCAAAAAATTGATTTTAAATGGGGAGCTAACTATGCTCCGAATAAAAATTTTATTAATTTAATACCCCTTATGAAGGAAAGTGGAGCAATTCACTTTGCAACTGGTATAGAATCCTTCTCAGATGACATGTTAAAACACATGAATAAAGCACGAGCATCTAATGACGCAATATTGACTTCTAAAAAGTTAAACGAATTAGAAATCGAACAGCTAATTCATATTATAGTTGGAGGTCCTGGAGAAACACTTGA
>JAEOTN010000425.1 GCA_016839865.1 Promethearchaeota archaeon
AAGGATAAAAATAGAAGAGAATGAAATTGGATTGAACTCAATGGAAGGTTTCGACAGGATTAACTCATTATTACCTGAGCTAATCCTAATTTTGAAGACTATACCAAATCGATTGAAAACCTTTGAAAAAGATTTAGATGAATTATTGAAGAAATAATTACTCCATGAGATATTCTATTAATAGTGAGTTACAGAGTTCTAGCAATTTTTATAATTGGAGGGAGCTAATTCATCGAAAATCTTGGAAAATTTAGTAAAAACCTTATATCCACAAATAGTTCTATTACTTCTTGATGAAATCAGATCAGAAGTATTTCAAAACTGCAATGGATTCGGTAAAGGAAGCACATGAATTAGTGAAAAACGACCCTTCACGTCCTCGATACCATCTTTTGCCTCCTGCAATGTGGATGAATGACCCAAACGGACCGATATTCTACAATAACAAATATCATCTATTTTACCAACATAATCCATTCAAACCAAAGTGGGGAGTGATGTTCTGGGGGCATGCAGTATCCTCTGATCTTATTAACTGGACGCACAAACCAATTGCTCTTATTCCTGATAGGGAAAAAGGGGAGAAATATTGTTTTTCTGGTTGTTGTGTTGACAACAATGGAATCCCTACAATAATTTACACAAGCATAAAGTCTCTCGGAGTTGGAGTGGTTTTCGGAGCTGAAACCTGGAAAGCGATCAGTGATTCCGATTTACTTAATTGGAGACGTTCCTCATCAAATCCTGTATTAGATATATCCATACATAAAAGAGAAGGAGTACGACAAATGAGAGATCCTTATGTGTGGAAAGAAAGAGATACTTGGCATCTTATCTTAGGAGGGCAACTGGTTCGGCCCAAAAGGGGTGCAATCTTTCATTATACATCTTCAGACTTGGAATCGTGGAAATACGAAGGTAGGTTATACGAAGGTAATCCAAAAATCCATAAAAAACCATGGGAATGTCCCAATCTCCTAAAATTTGGTGAAAAATCCGTCATTCTAATTTCTCCGTTTAGTAATGTACAATTTGCAATCGATAAAGGAACTCAAGATGAATTGAAATGGTATGTTTTTGATCATAGCCATGAAAAAACATTTTACGCACCAAATTCAATACGAAATCCCGAAAATGAGGAGGAATACATATTATGGGGGTGGATTAGAGGTGGAGGGTTGCATAAATTGTGGAACGGCTGTTTTTCAATTCCTAGGATACTGAAATTGGAAAATGAAAATCTGATAGTTAAACCCTCTCCAAAACTTCAAACACTACGATCAAATCATCGACAATTCACCAATCAACCTGTAATAACTAATTTCCATGATGTCTGTGGGGAATTGGTCTTAAAAATATCAAAAAACCAACAAACAACAATTGATTTGTATACAAATACCGAAGATAAATATCAAATAGTGCATGATCCTAGGGCTAATACAATCAAAATGGGAAAGCAGATTGCTAATCTACAATTCCCTGACGAAGAGACTATATTACATTTATTCATCGACCGCTCCGTGATTGAATTATTTATCAATTACAGGGAGTGTTTCACAGCAAGATTCTATCCGTATTCATATAAAGATCTGACAGTAGATTGTCATGGAGCAGATTTTGAATCTGTGGATTTTTGGGATATAAAACCAATTACTTAAAAAATGTGAAATATACCTTATTGGCTTCAAACATCTTGTTTACCATTTTTCGAATTTCCGTTGGAGAACATGAACTAGCTACATTAGGATCAAGCAATGCTGCGTGGTGTATCAGTTCTTTATCCCGCTGTAATGCACCCTTTACTGCTGCTTGCTGTACAAGCACGTTCGACATATTCAAAGCTTGACATACGGGGGGTAATTCAAATCCTGTTTCATAATGAAAACCTTGACTATCGGCAACCACCGGTGTTTCCACGCAACATTCCTTCAAAAGATTAGTGATATGACTTCCATCTGTCTGCAAGTAATTACCGTTGAATCTAAAGGGTTCATTAGTTTCCATTGCGTTAATGATACTGGAACAATACTCTTCCGAAGGTTGTTCCGGCACGATAATAGGTTTTCTAAGGATAAATTTGAAGACTTGATTAATGAACTTGGTAAGTAGTCGATGATTTCTATAATCTATTCCTTGTTTAAGCGAATGGAAATTTCTACTGAAAATCTTACCATATTTTACACGTAAATCCCATCTCTTCAAGTAATACGGTAAATATTCTGATAGATGACCGCTGGATTCTGTCATATAATACCCAGTAGCTCTCATCATGTCGACTCGAATGTTTTCTCGAGCACCTAATCTCTTATTCTCATCTAATTTCTTTAACAAGGTGGGATACGCATTTCTGAATTTGGAGGTTGGGCTATCTCTAATCAGTAATTTGGTAAACCATGCCATGTGATTAATTCCAAAACATTCATAGTTGTAATTCTCTTTATCGACTCCCAACCATTTACGTAGTTCATTGGAAGTGTGTTGTACACCGTGACACAATCCAATTGTCGGAATAGTAGATATTGCATTACAATACCAAGTATTCATAGCCATTGGGTTTGTGTAATTTAATAAAACTGCATTTTTTTGACCGAGTTCCTCAATGTCTTTCAAGATAGACTCATACACAGGAACAGATCTCAAGAAACGAAAGAGACCTCCAGGACCTAAAGAATCGCCCACTACCTGAGTAACGCCATAACGATGTGGGATTTTTACATCTGTTCCATATGCTTTCATCCCACCGACCATGAA
This sequence comes from Promethearchaeota archaeon, assembly GCA_016839865.1. Next base: position 2,752 of record JAEOTN010000425.1, read on the forward strand.
GGAACAAACCACATATTTAGCATCCTTAATCGCTTCTTTTTGGTCTAACGTAAACTCAAATTTCACATTCTGCAATTTTTCTGGGTTATGTTCTTTGACATTCTGAATAAACTGCTTAATGAGTTCGATTCGATGAGGATCAATATCTTCTAAACAAATTGTTGTATCATTACGTAATGCGGGGAATGCTAAAATGTCTTTAACCAAATTCCGTGTAAATACAACACTACCTGCTCCTATGAACGTAATTTTCATACATTTCGGTATGGAGGGTAATTAAAAATAATTACTGAAGTTATCTTTCGATTTCTACATGTTCACTTTCTTTTTTCCAATTCGGTAGAAATAAGATAAGGATCAAAGCAAGTATTATCAAACATAAAGGCCATAATCCAATTCCTAATCGTAAGCCGATTTTTGCGCTATAAATTTGCACATCGAAAGTATCATTAAATCCAAAAGAATCAATGATAAGT
>JAEOTN010000426.1 GCA_016839865.1 Promethearchaeota archaeon
CAGATCTGCCATCAAGCTAATTTACGAGAATACACGGAAATTGGAGATCGAACTGTTATCGGTAGAGGTGTATATACTGAGGGGTATGTAAAGATAGGTAACTATGTAACTGTAGAAACTCAGTGTCATATAACTGGAAAAATGAAAATCGAAGACAATGTTTTCATGGGTCCAAACTGTACGACAACTAATACAAAAACTATTGTTCATGGAAGAAAAAACCTAACTCTATTTGAGGAAGGTCCTACAATAAAATTTGGAGCAAGAATTGGGGGAGGGGTGACTATATGCCCTGAATTAACAATTGGAAGAGAAGCCTTAATTGGGGCGGGGGCTGTTGTCACAAAAGATATCCCTGATTTCAAAATTGCTGTGGGAGTACCAGCAAAAGTAATTGGTGATATTCCAGAAAATGAAAAATATTGATATATTTTTAAGAAATATTATTTTCTTTTATGATTAGGAGATTTTTATTGTCTCTAGATATTTAGCAGATTGTGTTTCGAAATATAGTTTGTACATTTCTTGGTAAGGTCCTAATACTTCTACTAAATCATTGTGTGTTCCTTTTTGAACAATCTCTCCATTCTCAATCACAATAATGAAATCGCTTTTCAAGATTGTGGTTAAACGGTGGGCTATTACAATGCTAGTTTTTTCCGATAATAATATGTCAGTAGCATCTTGAATCTTCGACTCCGTGTATAAGTCGACAGCTGAGGTAGCTTCATCCAAAATTATGATATCTGGGTTTGTTAATAATACACGAGCGTAGGATATCATTTGTCTTTGCCCCGCAGATAGATTTTTCCCATCGTCAGAAACTTCAAAATCTAATCCTACTGATTCTATAAATTCTCTGGCTTGGACGGTATCTAAAGCCTCCCAGATTTCATCATCATTAACATTTGGACTCCCTAATTTCAAATTCTCTCGAATAGTACCCTTAATTAAAAGAACTCTTTGATTAACTAGACCTACTTTCGTTCTTAAGTTGTCCAAATCATATGATCGGATAGATTCCCCATCAATTTGAATGGTCCCTGAGTCTATATCATAAAATCTTAGCAATAATGAAGCTATAGTGGTCTTTCCAGAACCTGTATGCCCTACAAGTGCTACCCTTTGACCTGGTTTAACCAAGAATGACATATTCTTAATCACACGAGTATCAGGAATATAGGAAAAATTCACATTCCTAAATTCTAGTTCTCCACTTAGTTTTTCCTTTTCAATTGTACCAGATACTACTTCCTTTACACTATTGTTTTCAGTCACCTTCAATATGCGATCAAGTATTGCAAAAGCACTTTGAAATGAATTAAGATTACGGGCTAATGATAACACCGGATAATAATAATAATCCAATAAGAATATGAATAAGAAAAAGACCTGCACTGTGAAACTAGCTAAATTGTTGCGTTCTAAAGTCCCCACAAACAATATTACAATGGTTAAGAGGTGACGGAATAAATCGCTAACCGGTCCCACAATAAAAATTGCAAATCCCCTTCTCACAGATGAGCGAAAAGTTTCTTCATTTAGCGATTTCATCTTTTTAATATTTTCAGTTTCACGGTTAAATGCTTTACACACTTGAATGGAGCGTACAGATTCACTTATGTTTTGGTTCACTACTGCCCAATTTTTTCTCCATTTTCTACTCACTTTTCTTGTGTATCCTCTCATTAAGAAAATTATTATGAATAAAATGGGCATAAATATCAATGCAGAAAAAGTCAACCATCTCGAATGGTAAAAAAGAACTCCCAGTATTACGAATAATCTTACTAAATTTGTTGAAACATACACAAAACGATCACCAGTATTGGATAATTCTGCAATATCATTAGTAATTGTACTCGTTAATCTTCCCGATTCTGTATTATTGAAGAAATCTAATTTGTTATTCAAAACTTCACTGAATACATGATTTCGAATATTATTTGTAATACTCGCACTGAATCTGTAGCTATAGTATCTGTGGATTACCCGAGAAAACCATTGTGTAATTAAAATCAAAAAATATCCAATAAGCGGTGAAAAGATAATTTTAAACTCTATACTTATCACATCGTCATCATTGATTAAATCCATTGCTGATTTATAAAAAATCGGGGCTGCAATACCAAAAGCGACATTTATCAACATGAGAAATACTAAAACATAAAACATTTTTTTAAAAGGAAGAATGTAATTCCATAGCATCCTCATCAATTCCTTATCTGAATGAGTGCGTTCTTCTTTTTTTGATGCCCTTTTTCGTTTACGTTCTTTTTTCATCTCTCTCTAACCTCAAGTTCAGTAACTTGTCGTTCTAATGGGGGGAGTTCATAATGTCTCTCAAATAATCGTCTGTAAAATTCGTTTGTTCGAATCAATTCTTCATGTGGACCGATCCCGACCATTTTTCCTTTATCTAGTATTATAACTAC
>JAEOTN010000427.1 GCA_016839865.1 Promethearchaeota archaeon
AAGTAGCCTATTTCCGCGCTGGACAGTATATAAGTCTGAAAATAGATATAGATGGATATAAAATTACACGCCCCTATTCTATTTCATCAGCGCCACACGAAGCTCTAGAAGGATTTTACGAAATCACTATTAAGAAGACTGATGGTGGATTTCTTAGCGAATATGCCTGGGAAAATTGGAAAGTAGGCACAAAAATTACGGCTTCAGATCCTCAAGGATTCTTTTATTTTGACCCAATCCGCGATAAAAAATCAATTATCGGATTAGCTGGTGGTTCGGGCATTACACCTTTCCGTTCTATGCTTCGAGAAATCATAGCGGGAAAGATGGATGCTACTCTTACACTGTTCTTCGGTAGTTCGGATCAAGATGACATTATTTTTTACAAGGAATTTTCTGATATAGCAAGACAATTTCCAGAAAAATTTAAGATTATCAACGTACTTTCTTGTGAAATTGTCACACTCGAAGGTTGCTTAGAAGGTTTTCTCACTGCAGATATTATCCATCAATATGCGGATGTAAATGAGAGTTCTATTTTTATTTGCGGACCTCAAGCAATGTATAATTTTTTGGTAGGAGAAATTGAATCTATGAATCTACCACCAAAACGCATACGCCGTGAAGCATTTGGAGAGATAAAGAAGATTGCAGACTATGAGGGATTTCCAAAAGAAAAAGCGGATTCTATATTTACAGTTAAAGTGAAAATGGGGAACAAGAATTTAGAAATTCCAGCAAAAGCTACAGAAACAGTACTAATTGCTCTAGAACGTGCTAAACTTGCACCTCCATCAAGATGTCGTTCGGGAGAATGTGGTTGGTGTCGTGCACGTTTGATATCAGGTGAGGTTTTTGTCAGTCCAGAATCTGATGGACGTAGATTAGCAGATAAAAAGTTTGGATTCTTCCATCCCTGTTCATCCTATCCTATTTCGGACATAGAAATTGATGTTCCCACTGAATTTTAATTAAAATTTCTATTTTTACTTATTTATGTCAATTAAATTCAAGGAAATGGATTTCAGAACCATCCTATAATAATTTCTTGGAATATATACATGCTAATGAAAACAGTGGAACCTAGTATAACTAATATTAGATCTCGACCTCTAGGCCAATGATATTTTTGTGTAATTCTTGGATCGAATAGCAAAGTTGTGAGTAACATCACTACTGCGCAGATAATTAGCGATATATAATCCCCAGGATAAATAAAATCTGGGATACCTTTAACTATCATCCATATTTGAACTGCTAACACTGGTGGATGAAGAGTTATTCGTTCAATTAACACCCAATATTTGTTTTTTTTCCAATATGTTCTTTTTGAGAATTTTGTGTAAAAGGGAATGTCATATATAATTGTTAAAATTGCAATCGCTGGGAAACTTGCGAATAGAATACAATTCAGAAAAGCTGCTTCTCCTCCGGCAATAAGCATACAAGCCGCAAAAAGATTAGTGAATCTGCTAACATACATCTGTCGAAACTCTAATTCATCTTTTACTTTATAAAAAGGCAACCAAATTCGAAACACCAGCCAACTGATACCAATTATGGATAAGGTAAGATTATACTCCATACATTACTGTTCGTCAAACTCAATAAAATCAATTGTGATGACTATCTCAAAATGAAATAATACGAATCTGAGCAATCTAGAAGAGTAAGTATCAGTCACTCATTTTTTTCATTATTTCTCTGACAAATTCTCTAGCTTTTTCAAGTTGACTAGCATCTGGTTTCCCAATTAGGTATTTACAGTGATCTGCCCATTCCATTTGCATTTTTTTCCCTGATTTCTTCAATCCGTCAACAACGTGCTGGGAAACTTCCGATTGACAAGTGAATTGATCTAGTATCTTTGCAGTTGGATGAAGAAGCTGTTTTGTTCTATCAATCCATTCTGGAAGTAATGGATTACTTTCCGGAACACCATGTGTGATAACAAACACGATTTTTGCGTTTTCAGTATTATTCCGTAAAAAATCATGGATGTCCTTAGGGCACCAATAATTTTCAATTGGGAATCCTAAAAATACGAGATCATATTCTTCCAGTTTTTGACTCATATCGATTTTTGATAGTTGTTTAGGTTCTTTAAGTTCTTCATAGATTACTTTGGCTACTTTTTCAGTATTTCCAGATCTTGAAAAGTATGTGACTAATACATTCATATAAATATTATATATAATTATTATATATAAAAGTTTTATTGATCCCAAAAATTAGGAAATTTGATGAAGGAATGAAATTCAATCGTACAAATATGATAATATTAGGAATTTTAGCAAATGGGCCAAAAAATGGATACGAAATCAGACAATATGCGCAATCTACTACAAACCTTTTCTGGTCTGAATTGAATTTCGGTCATATTTATCCTGCCCTGCAATCCTTGTATCAAAAGAAACTCATTAAAATCCATGAGGAAATCTCTTCAGCAAAAGGGAAAAAATCCATAATCTATGCAATTTCTGAAAAAGGATCACATCAGCTTAATGATTGGATTTTAAATCAAGATTCTATTAATCGAACAAAAAGTGAAACTCTTGCGAAACTTTTTTTCTCAAATGCTGAACATGTTCCTCTTCAATTGGAACGTATTGAAAAAATGGGTTCAGTTATGAAAGAGAATATGGAGATTTTACTGAAACAAAAAACCCCCCTTCAAGACAAAATTGATTCTACTGCTAATCCAGATGTTTCATTAGTTTTTAAATTGATTGTATTAGAGTTCGGGTTGCAATATTTTACGGGAATGAAAGATTTGACAGAAAAAAGCATAAAATTACTAAAAAGAATCAAAAAGGAATAATAGTTCTATTTCAAATTTTGACTCTCTTTACGATTGAGATAATTAATATTCGATGTTTCGCGAAAACTGGATTCTTCGATGAGAGGTAGACTAACGATGTGTAAGAGTTCCTCATCAACTTCTCCTTTCTCGATCAACATTTTCCCAATTGATTCGATCGCTGAACGAAAGGTTCGAGTATTTTCATTATATTGTTGTAAATAGGAGGCATGAGGACGTTTGAGTGTCCCAATGAAAGGTACTGACATAGTTTCAGATAATTCTTCTATTATTGTAGCTACTAGGTCAAGATTTTCCTTCTCCCACCAACCTCCAACAATTACCGCAAATATTTTCGATATTTTCACATCGTCATGCAGTTTTGCCCGTGTTCTCCCCTCTCGAAATTCTAGTAGTGGTTCTATCAAAGGTACTAATCGGTTCATGAAGCTTTGGAATTTACAGGGAAGTGGGCTATATACAGGTGTAGCAAAAACCAATAAGTCAGTCTTTTTTAGCTTGGCATGCACTTCTGCCATGTCATCTTCTTGAAAACATCTCCCGATATGAATGCTCCAACATTTAAAACATCCGATGCATGGTTTTATCTCAAGATTGTCAGTAAAAATTGTCTCTATAGTTGCTCCAGCTAGTTCCATACCTTTAATCAGATAAGAAAGAACAAAAGCACTATTGCTGTCCTCTTTTCCCGGACTACCATTGATAATCGTAACGCGCAAAATTTTCACCTATAATCTCTAGAGAGGGTATCCAAATTTAAATGAAAAGTATTGACTGGTGGATAGGAGAAATTATGCTGAAGACTATAATTTAATACGAATCATCACTTCATCTCCGAGCATTTTATCTGTCTTTTCAAATCCAATTTTTTCCAGATAAAAGTTTTCAGGTCCAAACTCTCCCGGTTCATAAGACGAATACAAATATTCTGCATTTGGTCGATTTCTGACATATTCCATTAAAAGTTTCAAAGCAGCTTTTCCATAACCTTTGCCTTGTTGATCTTTATCAATCATGAAACGCCACAAAAAGTACATTCCATTAAACTCCTCCTCTCCGGAGACAGGATCAGCGAGCATTATAAATCCCACTGGATCATCTCCAGAAAAAATTCCTCGCATAGTTGCATAATTGCTGAAATGTGCAACTGCCATAGAAACTGAATTCGGTGCAACAAATTTCTTTTGGTTCTCTGCAACCTTTAGATTCATTACTCCAAGGAAGTTATCATTTGTTAACTCTCTTAATTCCACTTGGTTCTGAGAATCAGACATAAAATAAAGACAGAAAAATGAGATTAAATTTTTACGAAAGATAGAATATAACATTAAAAAGAGGGTTGGAATGAGTTAAATTACAATTATTTCTTCTCTGCATTCCGTTTGTCACGAATTTGATCCATATGTTCAGCGGTTACTAGATATACTTCATTTTTTTCTGCCCAGTCAACGCATCCCTTAAGGGCAGCTTTAAGGAAAACTCGTGGAACTTTTACAAGTTTAGCACAGGCATCTTTTGTAAATTTAACGTCAGTATCTAGTCTATCTGCGGCATATTGAACGGTATCTACTTGTACGGCTTTAGTTTCGGGAATCTTTTCTGCATATGGTCTACTGAATGATTGGAACCAAAAGTTTGTGTTGTCTCTGTATCCATAGTCAATAGGAACTTTTGGAAAAGCTTTGGGTTTAACTCCATCTACAATTGCTTTCTTGTACTGTGGTTTAATGAGGATGTGGTCAATTTTTAATATGAAATGAGCGCCCATATTGCTGGTTATTCCATTGAAATTGTTGTATGTTGATATAACGTCATCATATCCCTCAGTTTGAATCCCTACTTCTTGAATTTGTTTATCTGCACCTTCAAGGTCTGATAACCATGTGCATTCGAATACTTGATATGCTTCTTTGATAATCTCCGGAAATTTTTCTCCATGATCAGATGTTTCATTCATACCTTTTTGTAATGTGAAAATCGTATCCTTCATTTTAACGGCGGTTGTTTCTCCTGGAAATCCAAGGCGTACACACTCTTTCATATATTTTTGATTGTCTGTTAAGAAATTTAGGGCGCATTTACCGTTACGGAGGATGTTCATCGCTGTGTTGGAGTTATTTCGTACTAGTAGTAACATAGTATAATGGTCTTTACCGGCAATATAATAAGGGAATACCAGTGAATACGGTCCCACATTGGTTTGACCAGTCTCTGCTAATGTGCTAATTGCGACAACGGGCATCGGAAAAAAGCTACTAGTTTGATAGAAATTATCCAATGGGGTAATTTCATCAAAATGGTCAATGTTCAGTGACATAAAAGAAAATCGAGTAGCAAACGTTATGAACCTTTATCATTATAAAGTTTACAAAAAATATCCCAAACTTATCTGTGAGGAAAAATTAAAGCATTATTTAACTATTCCACATCATTTATTTCAAAATACCAAGAGTACATGATAATAAAATGAATTTTTCGATCATCCCGAAACCTAAACATATCCGTATGGCTGAAGGAGTATTTATACTCGCATCCAAAATGTATCTATATTCTTCTCACGAAGTTCAAGATTTGCGAATAGGTATTTCTGAATGGTTTAATACACTATTCAGCCAAGAACTTACAATAATTGATACTCAAGACAAACCTACGAGTATAAATTTGATTTTGGAACCAGATTTAAGGAATGAGAAGCTTGAAGGATATGAAATAGAAATCAACAGTTCAATGATTATAATTCGAGGAAAAGCACCTATAGGAGTTTATTATGGGATTCAGACTCTGACGCAAATTTTGCTAGAAGTAAAAAATAAAGACAAACAAGAAATTCCTTGCGCACTCATTCAAGATTACCCCCGTTTTTCCTGGAGAGGATTCATGCTTGATTCTGGAAGACATTTCCATCCTACTTCTACTATAAAAAAACTGCTGGATATTATGGCTCTGTTGAAAATGAATGTGTTTCATTGGCACTTAACAGAGGATCAAGGATGGCGGATTGAGATCAAAAAATATCCAAAATTGACTGAAATTGGATCTAAGAGAAAGGATTCCAATACATCTTCATTTTTTGGAAAAAAATTCACGGGAAAACCTCATGAAGGAGATTATACACAAGAAGAAATCAAAGAAGTCGTTCAATATGCAGCAGATCGTTTCATCAAAATTATCCCTGAAATTGAACTCCCCGGGCATTCCATTGCAGCGATAGCTTCTTATCCCGAATTAGGGTGTACAGGAGAGCAATTCGAAGTCGCAACCGACCGAGGAGTGTTTTCAGAAATCTACTGCGCTGGTAAAGAGAGCACATTTGACTTTTTGCAAGATGTGTTGGATGAGGTAATGGAGTTATTTCCATCAGACATTATCCATATTGGGGGGGATGAGGTACCTAAGAAACGCTGGAAAGAATGCTCTCACTGTCAAAAACGCATTCAAACTGAAGGATTGAGAGACGAGGATGAGTTACAGGTTTATTTCACAAATAGAATCGGAGAATATCTGAAATCCAAAGGGAAAAGATTGATGGGATGGAATGAAATATTGGGAGATACGTTGGATCCTTCAGCAATTTGCCATTGGTGGATTGGAAAAGAAGAAGATAAGATGCTTCATCTCTGGCGAGGGAGGGATATGGTGTTTTCAAATCGATTTCAAACGTATCTCAATCTCAACCATAATATCGCTCCAATGAGATTTTTCTATAATTGGGATCCAGTTCCACACGATCTCGGTCCTCATCTTCATAAACACATTTTAGGTGTAGAAGCACCTCTTTGGACTGAACCTATTCCAACTTATGATAAGCTAGGAAAACACGTATTTCCAAGATTGTTTGCGGTAGCAGAACTGGGATGGACGGAGAAAAACAAAAAAAATTACTCGGATTTTGAACAGCGTATTCCAATGATATTAAGGTATTTAGACATGATAGAAATGTCGTATACGAGTATTATAGAATCAAATCCAAGCAACTGGAAGAGATTTCTAAATATAAAAGACTGGATACTACATTTAGGGATGCATTTTTACTTTTTACTCAAAGGATATTAAAGTAAAAAATCAGCCACCAACGACTTGAGGAAATAATTTCAAAGTATCATCATCAAAAATTATCCGATGACGTTCTTCTTCAAATTCTATTGCTCTATCATTCAGTACTACAATTGTGTATTCAGAGCGATCCTCCACAAGTTCTAAAAGAGATTCCCCCATTTTTTGACCTACGGCTTTGATGG
>JAEOTN010000428.1 GCA_016839865.1 Promethearchaeota archaeon
AAAAACCACAAATGGGATTAAAATTAACAGTAGGACCGTGTTAACTGGTTGAGCAAATCCTTCAATAGGCATTTTTAGCTCAAATTTCCATGTAAGTACTCCACCTTGAACGAATGGCATCCCGATGAAGAATACACTCGAAAGGATGATGAAGAATGGTAGGAAGCGTTTTCTACCATGTTTATCGGTTAATCTCCCGATTATTGCAATAAGGATGAATGTTCCTCCAAAAGCGGCCGCGATTGCTAATAACATATCCACTAATGGTAAGTCCAACGTAGTAATAAGAAATATCATGATATAAGGCATTATTATCATGATACCAATTCTGAACACAACCATTGCTACAATCATCTTGAGAAATTCCTTGTTTTTACGCAATTCTTTCAAATTGAAGATTTTTACAAAATCCTTACCGAACTTAGACTTTGGTGGTAATTTTTCATTTGGGACTTCTTTTATTAAAAACATCGAAACAATACTTATGAGAACTATGACTCCACCAGCTAAGGATAGTAAGAAGATATGAGCGGTTTCATTCAATCCACCAAACAATGGATCTGTTACTACGGAAGCACCGACGACTACGATCATTCCTACATATCCAATAATCTCAACAATTCCATTAGCTCTTCCTCTTAATTCAGGTTTTACTAAATCCGGTAGTAGTGAACGTTCTGCTACATAGTATGAATTTGAGGAGATACCTATAATTACTCCATCAATAATAATACAAATCCAATATGCAGTCCATTCGTTTCCTATACCTCCAGCTATACGTAGGGAAAAAGCAAATAACACAATAAAAGCTCCCGAAATAATTCCACCGAAGAAAATAAAGGGTTTTCTTCTTCCAAACTTGCTTCTTGTATTATCTGATACGATCCCCCATATGATATTTGTTATCAATCCTACTCCTGCAGAGATCGATACCATTCTTGCGACATAAATATATTCAAAACCCAGAACATTTGTAATATAAGTATTCAAATACTCGGCTTCGGCGAATCCAAAGATTTGGTCAGCGAAAAAGAGTAAACCTAAAACCACAACTTGCCCTGCAACGAATTTTCCGAACTTTTTCAGTTTTTTTCGTGGTTTGTTTTCTACTTCGACCATATAATCATCTCATATTTTAATTTAGTATTCTCTCAACAAAATTCTATATAATGCGATCGATTTTGAGATTAAAGGAAACGGAATTGATACGTTTATCCAGAAGCGATGGTAAACAGTAAAGCGGATAAAGACTACTGGATGCCTGCTTTGGATATGATTGCGGGAACGAATGGATATAAGAAACTTGATACTGAGAACTTGATTACTGATCGGATTACATTAGAACAAGCGGTAAACGCATTCAAACACTATGATCGAGAGAAATGGATAAAAATGATTGTTGACCCTCAAAGAAAATAAAAAAAATTGTATTATATCCATCCAAGTGGGATGAATACAGCTAACATTCCAATATTAATGACTCCACCTATAATAAGGAATGTAAGTTGAGATTTTCTTCTCCAATAATAAGCATAAGCGGCAACGACAAAGAATGGAATATACACTGTCAAAAATACAGTCCAAGTTGACCACCATGGCCAATGTGCCCAGTAGAATGCATTCGTACGAGATAGGAAAATTTCGAGAACGGAAGCCAGCACTGCATTTCCAAGCCCAATTGCTAACGGAGCTGGTAATCCCAGGATTTTCTGCTTAGGATCATCGGGAAGGAGTTTAGTTTGCACAATACCTGCAATTGCAAACATGAGAGATAACTCTATACCGACACCAATAAGTAAAACAAAGGCAGAACCCTCGGGAACAGTCCAAAGTGCATTTCCCTCGATTTTCTGTACTAAAGAATTGACTATTTCAACGAACCAATGGATTGTGTAGAGCGTCAAGCCTGAAATTATCGCATTGTAATTCTTCTTCTTAACTTCAGAAAAATAAATATAGAGCACAACGACAAACATGAAGATTACGTACCATTGGAATCGATCCATTTTTCGCAGTGCTTCAAGCGCCATGAGAGTTTCTAAATCTGGAAGACCCATAATTCATCATGAAACCTTTGATTGATAGATATAATAAATATTCTCTAAACCATAGTTTCTAAAAAAAGTTTAAGCACATTTTGAAAACTATCACACCAGTGAATTATTTGAGAGAAATTTCTCGTTCGCTCAGTCATCTTTTTTTATGCATGTTTATAGGAGATAGTAATAGTTGTTGTGGAATCAATGGCAAAAAAGATCATTTCTCTTCGACCAAGTCCTACATTTACCAAAACGGTAGAGAAGTTTAAAAAAGAACTTAATCCCGAGCAATTCGGAGTAGTTACTCACGAAAAAGGACCTGCATTGGTAATTGCTGGAGCCGGTTCGGGAAAAACCAGGGCACTCACATACCGAGTCGCATACTTGATCGAAAGTGGTGTATCACCTGAATCTATCGTTTTAGTCACATTTACAAAGAAAGCTGCTCAAGAGATGATTGATCGAGTTATAAAACTAGTCGGAAAGAAAGGAAAACAGTGTAAAGCTGGCACATTTCACCATATAGCAAATCAAACTCTCCATAGATACGCACATACCATTGGTTTACAGAACAATTTCAGCATAATAGATGAATCCGACCAAAAAGCACTAATGAAGCTAGTAATCAACCAATTAATTGACAAGGATAAGAGAAAACGTTTTCCAAATTCTGCCAATATGAGAAAAATTTATTCTAAGCAGATTAATCGTGCTCTTACGTTAAAAGAAACGTTAAAGAGAGAATTTCCTCAACACAAAGATCATCTACTTACTATGCAAAAAGTCTTACAGGGATATAATGAAGCAAAACGAAAGTATAATCAGATGGATTTTGACGATTTGATGCTTTATTTTCTTAAATTCCTGCAAGAAGACGTATCTACTAAGTTCAAAAAGCAAATCAAGCATGTTCTGGTTGACGAATTCCAAGATGTGAATGCAGTTCAAGCAAGAATTGTAGACGGGTTATCTGAGAATGCAGAGTCATTAGTAGTCGTCGGAGATGATGCACAAGCTATATACCGATTTAGAGGAGCAGACTTTTCTCATATGCTAAATTTTCCCAAAAACAACCCTGGATGTATTAAATATAAACTCGAAGAAAATTATCGCAGTACCCCAGAGATTTTAGATTTAGCAAACAAAAGTATCACCCATAACAAAAAGCAGTTTAAGAAAAATCTCCGCACGACTCTTCCATCCGGAGATAAACCGTTACAAGTGGAATGTGATGATGTGGAAAAAGAAGCGAGATTCATCACTCAGACGGTGGAAGATCATCATAAAGGCGGTATCCCTTACCATGAACAAGCAGTTTTATTCCGTTCCGCGTTTCATTCAATTCCTTTAGAACAAAAATTAATCGAAAATCATATTCCTTATGAAGTTCGTGCAGGTCTTAGGTTTTTTGAAAAAGCCCATATTAAGGATCTCTTAGCGTTCCTCATCATATTTACAAATACTAAAGATATAATTCAGTGGTTCCGCGTTTTGGGAATTCATCCAGGAATTTCGGATGTTGGTGCACAAAAAGTCCTAAATATTCTCCCAGAAGACAAGGATGCATTAATAGAATTTGTGAACTCAGATTTATCCATTAAGTTAAAGGGGCAACGAATCCAGAAAAAAGGGATAACTAGTTTAACTGAATTGCAGGTATTTATTAGATCGATTTTATTTGATACATCAATTCAGCCTTTCA
>JAEOTN010000429.1 GCA_016839865.1 Promethearchaeota archaeon
CGATATGTAATAATAACTAATACTGAACGATGATTGTTTATGAATGATGTGTATCTAGTAGATTATATCCGTACGCCCTTCTCACGAGCTCGACCTCGAACTCCATTGAGAGATGCGTTTCATGAAATCTCCGGAACTCGACTTGTAGCAGAGACCTTTAACAATATGTTAGATGTACGCCTTAAAAACAAAGTATTACGAGAGGAAATTGATCATATCTTAATGGGTCAAGCAACTAACTTTGGTAAAAATTTCTCGTTCTCAGGAAGATTGGCAGCCTTTCTGGCAAGATTTCCAGACAAAATACCTGCTGTGAGTTTAGATCGTCAATGTGGTTCGGGTATGACAGCAATGCATCAAGCATTTATGCAAATTAAATTAGGATATGACGATATTATTCTTGCTACTGCGTTTGAGCATCATACACAAGAACCAATGCACAATAATCCTCATATAAGTCCAGATTTATCGGTTGGTAATCCGATGTCAAGCTGGAATAATCCAGATGCTGACTTATTCACAGCGGGTTCAATGATTCAAACTGCTCAAAAGTTGTTTGAAATGCGTATGGATGTTTTTACAAAGGAAGATTTAGACCAGTATGGGGTTCGATCTCATAATCTTGCAGAAAAATATACCGAAGCTGGTTTCTTCAAGGGTGAAATTGTCCCTATATTGGGTCATGAAGAAGGAAATCCAAACAAAGACCTACTAGTAGATCATGATTTAGCGATTAGGAAAGGAGCAACTTATGATCAGATTAAGAAGGTAAAGGTTGTAAGTAAGCCTGGTTGGATGGGTGGTTATATGAATCCATTGTATGATAAGGAAACTTATACAAAAAAGAATGGAGGAAGTTCAGAAGGTGTTATCACTCCTGGTAATTCATCTCCACTGAATGCAGGGGCATCTACGGTCATAATGATGTCCAAAAAGAAAATGGTAGAAAAAGGCTTAGAACCTCTTGCTCGAGTTGTAGATGTGGGATGGGCTGGAGTTGATCCTTCTGTAATGGGAATCGGACCTGTTCCTGCAACTGAACATGCGTTAAAGAATGCAGGATTAACAGTAGATGATATTGATTTTTGGGAAATCAATGAAGCATTCTGTATTGTTGCTCTTAATGCAATTCATGATCTTGGGATAAAAAATCATGATAAGATTGTTAATGTCCGGGGTGGATCTACTGCAATTGGTCATCCTATTGCTGCTACGGGTATTCGAATGCCTGGTACCCTCGCAAGAATATTAAAAGAGGAAAAAGCACGTTATGGTGTTGCAACCATGTGTGTGGGTGGTGGACAAGGCACTACAATCATAATTGAGAATCCGGAGGCCTAAGAAATGCTAAAAAATATTGTAATCTTGGGTGCTGGTGCTATGGGGAGTGGAATTGCTCAAATCAATCTCATGGCTGGTTATAATGTGACACTTGTTGATATTAAGGATGAATTTATCGAGAAAGGACTAGGTAAAATTAAATTCGGATTAGGAAAGCTAGCCGAGAAAGGAAAACTAAAAGGTAGAACTGTAGAGGGAATGCTTTCTTTAGTAAAAACAAGCACTGAAATTGCAGAAGCCGTTAAAGATACCGATCTAGTATTGGAAGCAGTAGTTGAAGATTTAACTATCAAGGAAAAAGTATTTAAAACTGTGGGTGAGCATGCTCCAGAACATTGTATTATTGTTTCTAACACATCATCGATGAGTATCAAGAGTATGGCTAAAGCTTCCAAGCGTCCTGATAAAGTATGTGGTGTACATTTCTTCAATCCTGCTCCATTGATGCGACTGGTCGAAGTAATCAAATGTAAATATTCATCTGACGAAACCATTAAAAGTGCAGTAGCTTGGGCGTATTCACTACCATGTCTTCGAGGTAAACGATATGTTCCAATTGTGTTGAAAGATAAACCTGGTTTTATTGCAAATCGTATACAAGCACCAGCAGCGATTGCAATGAATTGGGCGTTAGATTATGCTCAGGAAAACAACATTCCTGTCGAACATGTGGATAATGATTTATTCATACCTATTGCTCCAATGTCACCGTTTATACTTTTAGATCATGTGGGACTCGATATTAGTTATATGTCTTCAAAGTATTTCGCTACAACGTTACATGATGATTTCATTCCGGGTATAGTTATCACTGAGAAATTTAAAGCTAAGGAATTGGGAAGGAAAACATCTAAAGGATTATATGATTGGAGTAAGGGCACTCCAGTTCCCGATAGAACCCATAAAGCGGGGATTCTTAATTTGGAATTAATCGGTGCAATACAGGCAAATGAGGGATGTAGGTTACTAGAAGAAGGAGTTGTTGAAGATTGGTCAACAATCGATAAAACTATGGAAGCTGGATTCAATACTCCAGGACCAATGCAATTCTTGGTTGATGGAAATCGGGAAAGATGGCTAAAACTTCTAGAGGAATTTGCAGTAAAAACAGGCAAGGAATATCTTAAGCCTTGCGAATTAATGAAATCAGGAAAATACCGAGAGATGCAACATCTCCCGTAATTTTTATTTTCTCTATATTTACATTATGATCTTATCCGACAAGTTTTTTATGAGTGTATCAAAAAGTTCTCTAATCTAAAATTTCGTCATAAAGAAAGCGCTACATCACGTTATTTCAGATAAGGTACACTAAACACTTATTGCTTAAGGAGAATGAACATGATTAAAAACATCACAGTTGTTGGTTCCGGTCAAATGGGTGCGGGGATTGCCCAGATTGCTTTAATGGGTGGGTATAATGTTACTCTTGTTATTAAAGACAAATACTTCGACACATGCATAGAAAAAGTACAATTTGGATTAGATAAACTGGAATCAAAAAAGAAACTCAAAAAAACTACTTCTGCAGAGTTGTTATCAAAACTCAATCGATCCACAAATTTAGCAGAATCTGTGAAGAACGCAGATTTGGTCATGGAAGCAGTTACTGAAAACTTAGAAATTAAAAAGAATGTGTTCAAAATTGCGGGAGAAAATGCACCTGAACATTGTATCTTGGTTTCTAATACCTCCTCTATGAGTATTAAGGCACTTGGTGAAGCCTCAGGTCGTCCCGAAAAAGTATGTGGAGCTCACTTTTTTACTCCTGCACCATTAATGCGATTAGTGGAAATTGTAAGATCTGACAAAAGTTCCGATGAAACTATTGAAATTGTAAAAAAATGGGCTAAGAAACTACCATGTGTACGAGGAAAACGGTATGTTCCAATTGTTCTCAAAGACCGACCTGGTTTTATTGGAAACAGACTTCAAGCTCCTGCTATAATTGCTGTTGATTGGGCTTTAGATTATGCAGTAGAAAATGGACTCCCCCTAGAACAAGTGGATAATGATTTATATACTCCATTTATTCCAATGTCTCCCTTGATTTTATTAGACTATATTGGACTGGATGTTAATTATAAAATTTCAAAACATTATGAGGCCGTTCTCCATCCAGACTTTAAACCCGGTAAATTAATGGACAAAAAAATTGAGATGAACGAGTTAGGAAAGAAAACAGGAAAAGGAATATATGAATGGAATGGAGACGCTCTTCCTGAAGTAGATCGAACTCACAAAGCAGGAATACTTAGTCTAGAACTAGTATTCGCTCTTCAAGCAAATGAAGGGTGTAGATTATTGGAAGAGAAAGTTGTAGACAAATATTCAACGGTTGATGACACATTGAGGAATGGATTCAATATGTTAGGGCCCTTCTCAATACTTATGGATGGGAATGAGGAAAAATGGGTTCAAATGTTGGAGGATTTTGCTAAGAAAACTGGAAAAGTATATCTGAAACCTTGTGAACTTATGAAATCTGGGGGATATAAGGAATTTCGCTAGTCTTTGGAGGTAAAAGAATCGCTATTGTAATCGAAAATCCTGAACTATAAGTAGTGAGAATCCAGAATTAGAAAATTTTTAAGTTAAGAAAGATACTGGAATGTTTCAAGGACTCTATAAATTTCCTTAAATTTCCAAAATTTATTTAAATAATAAAATAGTAGTGGGAAAAAATGAGTGAAAAAGAATATACACATATCAAAATAGAAAAAAACAAAGAATTCAGTTACGCCACAATTTCTATTAATCGTCCTAACAAATTAAATGCGCTTGCTGAAAAGACTTTGAGTGAAATTACAGAGGCATTGGAAGAGTTTGAATTTGATAAATCGGTTAGGTGTGTAGTACTTCGTGGTACTAAGGAATTCACAAAAAAACCAGCCTTTTCTTCGGGAGCTGATCTATCCTCAATCAATATTCCTCCTTCTGTTAAATCCAAAAATCTTATGGATCAAAGTAGATTACAAATTTTTCGACATTCATGTTACACCAAAATAGAAAAATTTCACAAACCTATCATTGCGGCCGTAGACGGATTTGCATTGGGTGGGGGATTTGAGTTGGCACTAGTTTGTGATATAATAATTGCTTCTAAACGCTCGATTTTTGGATTTCCTGAAGTAAAACGGGGACTTTTCCCAACTAATGGCGGAACCCAAAGATTGGTAAGAAATGGTATTGGGAAAGTTCGTGCGAAAACTATGATGTTTTTCGGGGACAATTATGATGCTCAAACTATGTACGATTGGGGAGTTATTTCTGCTGTTGTAGATGATGAAAAATTTGAAGATGTAGTTCATGAGAAAGCTTCGTTTTTAGGTACAGGTCCTACAAAGTGCTTATTTGTAATTAAAAAAGCAATTGATTATGGCTCTCAAGTTCCTATCGATTTAGGAATAGAATTTGAACATCTCGGCTTTGCAATCCACTCTCAATCCAAGGATTTAAAAGAAGGAATCTATGCTTTTATCGAAAAGCGTAAACCAAATTTTACTGGAAAGTAGTATAATAGATAGACTATGGCCTAATGGTTGATGGAAATCGAGAGAGATGGCCAAAACTTCTAGAAGAATTTGCAGAAAAAACCGGGAAAGAATATCTAAAACCTTGCGAACTTATGAAATCAGGAAAATATCGAGAGATGCAATACATAAAATAGACTTTTTTCATTTTTCATCTTTATTTATCAAAATTATTGTTCAAAAATTGGTCCTAATTTCTTATATTTCCAACAAGTACTCCTTTTTTCATGAATAAATCAACAAGAAATTATCAATTAAAACATAAAGCTACAAAATTGGGGATAATTTGGTCTATTGTAGGTCTAATTGCTGGAATTTTATTTCCTATGATCTATATGGTTCCTATGTTATTTTCATCATGGGTATTGTTTGCAAGCGTAGGACATTCGTCCTGGGCGAATGCATACTTGATGATAAACTATAATTCTCCACAAATCTACATACCTTTGTTTATCATTGAAGCAGTGGTTTTTCTAGCTGGTTGTGTAGTTTTTCTTATAGGATTAATCCAATTAGTAAAAGGTAGA
>JAEOTN010000430.1 GCA_016839865.1 Promethearchaeota archaeon
AATGTAATCCATATAATCTGGGTCATTGCTCCTACAAACATAAAAAGGACTAAAACAAGCCATCTATAAGAGTAAATTTCATACTTACTATTTTCATTTTGAGTTAAAATTGCCACTTCCTTTAGAGAATGTGATTTAAACGTCCTAGATGTCACATTCCTAGATTATAATGTACAATTTCTTTGGAAATCTAGGATATCATTAATACTTTTGGATGAAAAAGAATAGAATTATTAATTTCAAAAATAAATCGTCCCGCCATAGAGATTCTCAAGTGGGTTTTCAAAGGTTTATTCCTTAAACAGCTTTTTAGTACGTTTAGTAGGAAATAATTTCGCAAATTTTCTTTGTTGCCAATTAACAAATTTATTCACACATGATTGACAAATATGAACACTAAGTGATTCCCTAATCTCAAGTTGGTTAAATTGAGGGGAATAATTTTCAATCTGTTCCTTACACAATGTACATTCCATTATTCATTATCCTCCGCAAAATCTTTTTTCACTTAAATTTTGTTGTAGCCACTAAACCAAATAATATAAATGCACATAATTCATTATAATTAAAAAATAAATTGTGTTTGACTTAATTTGTCCTCTTTAAATGAAACTAAAATTAAGCAGGAGATTAGCCAAATACTCCATGATGCTGTTGGTTGGGCTTTGACAAAAGATCGTGCGCTCTTTGAACGTCTCTTTGCAAATGATGATGACTTTTTTTCCTATTTTCCAGACTCCAAGAGTACCGCTACAGGCTGGAACGAATTTGAGAAATTTTTAGAGGGATGGATGGATCCACGTAATATCGCTAAGGGATTTGAAATAAGAAATCTTAGAATTGTAATATCGCAGAATAAAGATGTTGCTTGGTTCTCTTCAATAGTGGATGATGAAGGAGAATTCGATGGAGAACCTTGGGGAACGAAAGATATTCGATGGACTGGTATTCTGGAGAAACGTGATGGAAGTTGGAAAATATGTCAACAACATCTTTCAGAAGCAAATGATAAAGCCCTAAAATAAATCTTTTTTATTTCTGTGAATCTCGATACCCAGTTAGTACTTAGCAGTTGTCTATTTATTCCTCCGAAGTCTACCAATCAAAAGACCAATGAAAATTCCGACTACTGCTGTAATACCCAAAGCGGGATAGTTTTGGCTGTTAAGAAATGGATCAAGAAGGTTTTGACCTCCATCACTATCAATAGCTGAATCAGAATCTATTGCATAAGTGTAAATATGGCCATCACTGGTTACTGCAGCAGCAGTGTTTCCTAAGGGGGAAATTGCACCATAGGCCAACCCATTACCAATAGTATGGTTATTTATAAGCACTCCTGTTTGACAGTCGATAAACATCATATTTCCATTTGCATCTGCAACCGCTGCTAGGGTTCCGTCTGCTGTTAATTCACCATATGCTTCATCGGCAGCGAGATGAATTTCCCATTGAGCAGTCATGCTATCACGCGGGAAAAGTAAGATCTTAATTCCTGCAGCATGTCCATATTTACTTATAACAAGTACTTCTGATCCATTATGAGATATTTCTACATCACTAAAAGATGGTTCAATCATTCCAGACCAAAGGAGATCACCAGAATCTACATCAATTAGGAAAATATACTTTCCTAAATTATCTGCAATGAAGGCTGTCGAACCGTCGGCACTTATTCCCTTATGATAGGCACTGGTTAGATTTGGGTCGGTGAATTTCCATAGAGATTGATTTGTACTTCTTTCAAAGCACCATAAAGTACCGTTCCATGAACCGACAATAATTTTCGAACCATCGAATGAAATATCGCAGTTGAGAATATTCGTGGCATCAAAATGCCAAATTTCACTACCATTACTTGCATACACTAACTTAACTCTCATTCCAAATGACAAGTAGCCCGTGTATACTGCATATTGCCCATTCCCTGAAATTTGCACATCATAAAATATTTCGGTCCATTCATCCACCCATTTTGGAACGCTACTACTATTAACTTGATAATATGCTTTGTATTCTTCCCAACTACAGACAAGAAAACTAGAACCATCATTATTTATGTCACAACTTATTTGTTGTGAATCATATTCATTTTCAATTATTAATGAATCACTTATTTCTCCAGTAAAGGATTTCGGAAATTTAAATAGTGCTGCGTACGAATTAGAGGTGTCTTCAGTACCAACGAGGAAATAATTACCATCACTAGAGATATGTATAGACTGAGCTGTACGGTTAGGAAAGCTTCCAATGGAAGTTATTTTGATTCGTGTTTCAGCTGATCCTCTTGAACTTAAGGTAATACTAAGACTGCTCAGAATCAGGATTAAGAGAAAAAACTTTTTCTTATGCATTTCATTGTCATCCACAAAAAGTAGCTATGATGTTATCAGGAATGTTTGATCCATATTGATGTAACCTTACTTTATAATATCTACGGTATTAAGAAAAATGTACAGAGGGTACCCTATAACCCTGATCTGCAGGAAGACATTGCTTTACTCTTAATGTATTAAAATTTATTCATAGATTGTTGATTTAGAACCAGATAGTTTACAAGAACTAATCCTGATGGATCCAATCTCCTTATATTAAAGAAAAAATTTCTAATAGGCTGAATTACTTTTTTGAAAATAATACCTAAGACAACCCACAACTACCACGTTAATAAAAAATCTTCCTAGACTTGCTTCGTAATAATACATGTAACTAAATTGAACAATTAAGGAGCTATGCATTATCATTGCAGTTAATAGATTTCTCTATGAGATCATATAGATCTTGTCAATTGCTAAAGAAACCATTAGCATACTCAAATAAGAGAATATTGTGATTTCAATCCCATTTGCAATATTTAACGGGATATGCCATAACCACCATGTAGTTCCGAGAATTATACTTCTGATTTAATAAAAATTCGAAATAATCTACAACTTTCCTTCTTCAACCATTGAATGGCATTTCCTTATAGTATAATTCAAAAAAATATCGCAGGTCTTTTTCCACCCTTCTTGGAGCATCCAATCAGTAATTTCTTCTCCTTTCCGAAAATCAACCTTATTGAGTGTTTTACAGTCTGTACTCTTAAATTTAGCATAGAATTCTGTATAAAGTTCATTAACGACCTGTATGGCCTTTTCCCTAGCATCTTCATTCTCTTCTGGAATTCCTTGTAGTTCCTGACCACATCGTAGTCCAATTCCAATACTACTTCCGATTAAGAGTCCACAAGTAGTAGTACCTGATCCGATTGCTCCCATATAACCAGCAGTTGCCCAAGAATAGGTATCTATAGGAATATTCCATAATTCCAGTAATGCATGAAGTGAAGCTTCGGCACAAGTATATCGATGCATCCTTTTGTACGCGTCCGTTAAAACTTTATCAAAATTCTTTTCGTTATTCATATTAAACCCAGTTATACTTTTTTGAATCTGGAGGTTTGGTAAAATCGATTAAATAATGCTCAGTTTAAAGATGTATTGTTACCCTCGTTCTACGGGAGATATTTGCTTTCTGCATATTTTAATTATCAAAAGATTTCTGAATTTGCTGTTTAACACTGGTTCTACGAATTTCATGATTACGCTTAACTACTGTTAATCAGCTTAAATCACAGATAAATTGAGTTCCCAGGAAAATCTAAAGCATTTACATTGAGTTCAATTGCAAATTCTACTATCATTTGTTTGGCTATCTTTCCAGGAATTACACTTTATCTCAATTAGTCATTGAGCTAATGGTCACTTATCTTAATAGTATTCCATGCTATTTCACAGGCTTGAGTAATATGATTCTCATCCATGTTAATCACCCCCTCAAAATGGAAGTTAAGTAAAGTGATGATTGGGAAAAAAGCGAAAGCTGTCAGAAGTGGAATTGAGAGATTTTTGATAATATGTTCTTTTTTACCCCGTTGAAAAAGATTATTGACATAATTATACAATTCAAAATCTTCAGGTTTGATATTTTCCATCATTGGGGTCTGTTCGAATTTTTCACGGTAAATGAGATAATCAGGATGGGACTTATTATATGAGAAGGAATTGCTCCAAATAGATTTGAAGGATTCTTCAATGCTCATCTCTTTATTAAATCCCTCTAATGCACCATTACTCATTTCAGTTCTTATTTTTACGTATAACTTAGTGAAGAGATCCTCTTTGTTCTTGAAATGGATGTAAAATGTAGTCACACTCTTTAAGAAAAATCATCAGCGATACAATCACTGCAAAAAGCCACCTTTGTTGTATCGGGTCTTAAAATAATTTTCGCACAGTCAGTGCAATATAAATCCAAGCATTTTGAACATTTCATTATTCCCAGGTTACTTTTGCAGCGATGACACAAGATAGTGGTTGTATTATCATCTAATTTTGCTGTGATGGATTCCAGAATTCGTTTGATCGTTTCAGGATTTTTTATAATACTCGAATTGAGCCAGAGTTTTTCTGCAAGTTGTGGGAACTCTGTAATTGTGACTTCAGGAGGAAGGGCTTCATGTAGGGCATAAGTCTCCAAAGACTCCAGTTCAATCTTCCAGATGGATTTGGGATAAACATAGACGTATTTACGGCCTTTTATTTTGATCTCCAATAATCCAATCAATCCAGCCTCTTCTAAGGCTGTGAGGTGGAAATCTAAGCCAGCTCGCTGAAGATTAAACTGAGTAATAATTTCACTTTTTATCACAAATTTCTCTTTTAGAATATAATCAAAAATATCTCTTCGTATATTATTAGAAATAGCTTTGAGAAGCCGATCATTGGCAGTGTTTGTTTTCATACTCTTACACTTTTATTTAGAGATTTTAGATCAAAAAGATTCAGTAAAAGCATCTTAGGATATATATCTAATAGATAATACATAAGGTAAAATAAATTTTACTTACTTATGTTCACAGCAGTTAACTTTTTTTTATTGACTATTGTACTTCGCTAAAAATTCTTTTTACCGTTAAAACTTATATGTCCTTAAATCTAGAAAGGATCAGTGATAATTATGAGCGATTTAATTGTTGAAATGGAGTCTCTTCAAAAGAACTATCAAAGTGGTGCCATTACTGTCCATGCTTTAAAAGGAGTGAATTTAAAGATTGAAAAGGGTAAATTTGTGGTAATTCTGGGTCCAAGTGGGTCTGGAAAAACCACGCTTCTCAATCTGATCGGGGGAATTGATACATACACAAGTGGATCAATACGAGTCAATACTCAGGAAATCACACAGTTTTCAGAAAAGCAATTGACGATATTTCGTAAGAATGATGTGGGATTTATCTTTCAGTTTTATAACTTAATTCCGACACTCACTGCTGTGGAAAACGTTGAATTAGCAGCCCAATTATGTTATCCTCGAAAAAAAGCATATGAAAAATCCATGGAAATGCTAAAAATGGTTAAAATCGCAGATAAAGCAGATAATTTTCCCATGGAGCTTTCAGGGGGAGAACAACAACGTGTAGCGATTGCACGGGCATTGGTCAAAGAACCGAAGATAGTTTTGGCTGATGAACCAACAGGGAATCTCGATACAGAGACAGGTGACCATGTATTACAGGAAATGTTAAGAATTTGTAAAGAAAAAGGCACCACATTTCTAATTGTCACTCATAATGTTGCAATTTCGAAGCTAGCGGATTATATTATTTATCTTAAAGATGGACAAATTTTTGGGACTTCCAAGGAGCATTCATAGGTAAAGGAGGAGTCTTATTGTTATTTCTTAAAAAAACCATTAGAGACCTTACAAAGAATAAATCTAGGTCTTTACCTATTATAGTTTTGATACTTATCAGCCAGACTGCTAGTATTCTTTATATAGAAATTGGAGTTCTTATGGATGCGAGCTGGGATCAATATTTCCAAGAAGGACAGGTCGGAGATGTCTGGATTGATACTTTACCTTTATCATCAACGCATTTTAACGAATCAGTGGTCGCTAACTGGCAAAGCAAATATTCAATCTCTGCAGTTCAACCTCGATTATTTTTCACAGGTGAAATTACTTTAGGACAGGAGAAAATTCCTGTGGAGATTGTCTCATTACCTGGTAATAATTCTAATTCTCTCAACAAAATTTTGACGAATGATGGGAGTTATTTTACAGACCATTCTCTGCTTAATGGAGTCTACATCGAGCAGTCGTACTTGGAAATGCATCATATCGAGGTAGGCTCTGAGCTTAAATTCACAATTGATCTGGGAATTGAATCAAAATCTCTGAATGCAACAATATTAGGAGGAGCTCATAGTCCAGAATATCCAATGAAAGCAGGTGAAGGAGCATCCCAACAACAATTTGAATTTTCAGCGTCTTTTGCTCAATATTTAACTATGAGTATCTTTGTACAAACAGAGTTTCTTCAAAAAGAATTATTTCAAGACCAAGAAATCTATAATCAAATATGTGTATCTTTGGGAGATAAAGATGATCTTGATTCTTTCATTCTTTATCTGCAAACTGATGAATCACCTTTAAACAAGTATACCATTAATGTGAGGAAGTATCCCGCATTAATAGAAGATATGGCCTTTCTGATGATTGCAGTTGGTTTTGGGGTTGCAGTTTTCTTTCTTTTTATATCGATGTTTTTAACCTACACCGTTGTAAATCGATTTATTGATGAACAAAAACCTCAAATCGGAGTTATGAAGTCATTAGGTTATTCAAATCGTTATATTTTGACTCGTAATTTATTTTACGGATTAATTTTAGGTTTCATAGGCTCATTTCTCGGGAATATCATTGGAGGTGTTCTGGGAATAGTCTTTGCAAATATTGCAATAAATTCATGGCTTTCCTTACCATATTTGGTTCTTATTTTACCTATTAAAGAATTTTTCATGCAATTAGGCTTGACTCTTCTGATATCAACTCTGGCCTGCTACATTTCTGCCCGTCGTGTGTTAAAAATATCCCCACGAGCTGCGATCCAACCAACTGTTCAGGAAAGAAAGATTACAACCTTTATAGTTGAAGATATCTTTCAAAAATGGGTTTTTCGTCTTTCAGCTCCGGTGAAATACGCGATCCGGAACGTATTTGTAAATCCAAAACGTACCATGACAACAATTTTCTCACTTCTTCTCGCAGTAGCGCTTGTAGGAGGTGTATTAACTATTATTTCCAGTGTTGCTGAGGGAAGTTCCTTAATGTTTGAATCAGAGAAATGGGATGCACAGATCCCCCTAACAAATTCTGAACCATTTACAGAAATTGAATCTAGCCTCTTAGCTAAACTTTCATCTCCGGAGTCCCTCATTCTTGAACCTCAGCT
>JAEOTN010000431.1 GCA_016839865.1 Promethearchaeota archaeon
ACCTTAATATAGAAACCTATATGATATTGCTTTCCTTTCAGAAAACAGGTCTCAGTTTTCGAGCGTATTTTGAAATATAGATGTTGACCGGGTGTATAATCACCAAGTCCAAGAGAAATATAAGGATCTTCCCCTATTTTACTTGATTGTAGATTCATATCCAAAAATGTAGGAGTATACGTGCTATCCGATGGCGGATTTAAATCAGGTATCAACGTAAATCCTTGTAAATTTTTAACATAAACAATCAACGGAGAACGAAACACATGGTCTCCAATAACTAGATTCTTTTGTGGTCGGATATGAGGAACCCACACATTATCGGGATCACTCCCAAGACTCAACTTAAAGCAACTATGTATTTTTGAAATGGTGAGATCTTTCTGAGCTACAATTTTATAACCAAAATAGAGTAAACTATTACCTTTGTTCTTTATTGTAAGCGTTATCTTGAAATTTTCATCATCGGATTCCAATTCAAAATAATCATTCGTGGAATTTTTGTGGGTGAAATTAGCAGACATTATTACTTTATTTTCATGTATTAAAATAGGTTCAAATTTCGGGTAATTCTCCAAAATCGTGATCCATTTTCCATCACAGTATAAATTGATTTTATGAGAGGAATTTGACTGTGAGTAGACATATTGAACATTCTCTGCTAAAAGAGTTCTTTCTTCCATAACTACTTCCCCAATTAATGATAATTGTTCACTAATATATTTAAAATCTTTATGTACAGAATGTGCTTTTTAGTATGTCTACGAGAAATAACATTTATATATGTTTTAATAGGATATTATAAATGAATGTTGTTCATTTAATGAAGATCTTAACACATTTTATCTAAGAATAATGATAGTGAGAATTATGCCCTCAGAGAAAAATCCTCTGTATAAAGATCCGCATCAAGATATTGATGATAGAGTGGAAGACCTTTTATCACGAATGGATCTTAAAGAAAAAATTGCACAAATTGGCTCTCAATTCGCTAATGTTATGATTGATTCACGTGTCCTCTCCATAGAAAAAGTTGAAAAATTGCTCAAGAGGGGAATTGGAGAAATAACGAGATTGGGGAGCGCAATTGACCTCACTCCAATTGAGACTGCTAATATTGCTAATGCGATACAGAAGTTCCTTAAAGAAGAGACAAGATTAGGTATTCCAGCAATTATTCATGACGAATGTCTTGCAGGATATGTAGCGAAAAAAGCAACAATTTTCCCACAGATGATAGGTCTCGGTTCAACGTGGGAACCTGAATTGGCAGAAAGAATGGCTTCGATAATAAAAAATCAGATGAGATCCGTAGGTATTCACCATGCATTATCTCCAGTGTTAGATATAATAAGAGATCCTAGGTGGGGGAGAACAGAGGAGTGCTTTAGCGAGGACCCATATTTGGTATCTAGTATGGGAGTTTCATATGTGAAAGGAATTCAAGGAAATTCCTTATCTACTGGAGTAATGGCTACAGGAAAACACTTTACAGGATATGGTGCTCCCATGGGAGGTAGAAATTGGGGACCAGGGCAAGTAGGAATGAGAGATTTATTGGAAAATTACACTCGTCCATTTGAAGCCGCAATTCGACATGCGAATTTAGCTACTGTAATGAATGCATATCATGAAATAGATGGTTTGGCTTGTGGATTTTCCAAATTTTTTTTAACTGATTTGCTTCGTGATAAGTTGGGATTCAGTGGATTTGTTGTTTCTGATTATTTTACATTGAATTTAGCTAGTTTAATGCACCAATTAGCCCCCTCACCAGCAAAAGCAGGTGTAATTGCTATTAAAGCTGGATTGGACATGGAATTACCTAAAATTAATGGATTCTCTGGACAATTCCGTAGCTACGTTAAGAAGGGCATTCTAGAAGAGAAATATGTAGACCAAGCAGTTCGGAGAATATTGAAGAAGAAATTTGAATTAGGTTTATTTGAGAATCCATTCGTCGAGATCAATGAAGAAAAGATCATGCAATACTTCGACGACCAAAAGAACGTCAAATTATCAAAAGAAATTGCTCTGAAATCCATGGTATTGCTGAAGAATGAGAACAACCTTTTACCACTCTCAAAAAAAATTAAAACAATAGCAGTAATTGGTCCTAGTGCTGATAGTCCACGTAATTTATTAGGAGACTACTCATTTGTCAGTCATTTTGAGTCCACGGCAATTAATGTAACAGGAAATAGGGAATATGACAAAGAGACAATGGATTACATGCAATCGGAGATGAATCCCAACGATTATGACGAATATCCACGTCGAGTATATGATATGAAAAGCGTTTTAGAGGTTCTAAAAGAGAAAGTATCCTCTTCAACTAAAGTATTATATACAAAAGGATGTGACATCCTTGGTGATGATAAATCTGGATTCAGAGAAGCTAAAGAGATTGCGAAGAAAGCGGATGTTGTGGTGTTTGTTGGCGGAGAAAGATCTGGCCTCATGAGTCACTGCACATCAGGTGAATCCTTGGATCGTATAGACATCACCTTAACTGGAGTTCAAGAAGAATTATTAAAGGAATTAAAGTCAGTTGGAACTCCAATCGTGTTTGTTATGATAAATGGACGACCTCTGTCTATTGGTTGGGAAAAAGAGAACATCCCTGCAATTCTTGAAGCATGGTTACCAGGTGA
The DNA here is from genome assembly GCA_016839865.1 of Promethearchaeota archaeon. The sequence goes on from JAEOTN010000431.1 coordinate 2,655, forward strand.
ACAAGGAGCAGAAGCGATAAATGAAGTATTATTTGGAGATTACAATCCTGGAGGAAAATTATCCATTACATTTCCTCAATCAGTTGGGCATATCCCAACTTATCATAACATTAAACCGACAGGATTAACAACGGTATGGACTTTTAATTATGTAGAAGCAAATTGCGCATCACTTTTTCCATTTGGATACGGATTAAGCTATACAGAATTTGAATATACAAACCTACAAATCACTCCAAAAAAAGTTGAAATCCACTCTAAAGTATCAATATCAATTGATGTAAAAAATATAGGGAAACGAAAAGGAGATGAAGTTGTTCAACTTTACTTCCGTGATGAAGAAGCAGGATTGACTAGACCCGTTGAAGAATTATTTGGGTTTAAAAGAATAAC
>JAEOTN010000432.1 GCA_016839865.1 Promethearchaeota archaeon
ACGAGATCGAAGAGGTGTAGTTGACTGGAGTCCTAGTGGAGATTATCTTGCGGTTGGTGCATTTGATGGTGAGACTCAAAAGACGATGTTGGAACTTTGGGATATATCTTCCAAAACGTCCATAAATTTCACAGAGAGCCCAAATTCAGAAGATTTTGGTGTGATACGATGGAATAACCAAGGTGATAAAATTGCTACTGTTATACAAAGAGCAACTCTTGTTGTCTTTGACTCCTCAAATTGGTCAATATTATTTAGTGAAACCAAGCATAATGGTACGATTAATTCTATTGCATGGAGCCCAGATGATCAAAAAATTGTTACGGGCGCAGACGGGTATGCATTGATCTGGAATGCAACAGATGGATCTGTTCTACATTATCTCGACGGACAATCGCATAAAGTACAGGCTGCTGAATGGAATTATGATGGTAAGATATTAGCAAGCACAGGTAAAACTTATCCAGAAGATTATAATGAAAGTGAAATAACTACGATCACCGCCGGTCAGGATTATGAAAGTGGTATAAATGACACCATTAAATTCTGGGACCCAACAGAGGGGACATTTATCTGTGATTTTGATGGTCATACACATAATGTAAATTCGATTGATTGGCACCCCCATAAAGATTTAATTGTTTCTGGATCATCTGATACGACAGTAAGGATATGGGATGTAAATACAGGAGACTTGGTAAAGACTTTCAATGAGCACACGAGCTATGTACACGAGGTTATATGGAGTCCTGATGGAAGAACAATTGTCTCACTTGCATTCGGTACTAATTATAAAACAATGGATCAAGTAAATGAAATCAAATTTTGGGATATAGATTCTAGTATATCGGAAAGAACTTTGAGATTTGGCAATTCTCGACCTCATCAGATGTCTATGAGTCCTGATGGAGGTTCAATTGTATATACGATCGATAATAGTATATTTATTTTTGAGATGAATAAAGGTAAGACGATTACAATCTTTAATGATAATCCAGTAAATGGTTTTCTTGTGATCTACATATTGTTTACCATGAGTTTCATTTTAGGATATCGCAATTTCAATAAGAAAGGCCACAGCGATGCCAAATAAATCATTTTTTAAAATGATGGGGAATTTCCGTTCTTGACAGTGATTTAAAACTAAAAATAACTCTTTACTGCGCCCGTAGATGTACATTTCCCTACAGATTTCTCACAGAGGTATTAATACAAAAAGTGAAGTATATTATTGTATGGCAACACAAATTGCTCCCTCAACCGTCTTGAATATCTACTTACCAAAATTCTCCCTTCGATGGATTCTATCTGTTTTTCGTAAAACGAAATCTGCTGATGAAATAAGATCTGAAGCTGAAAGAGTTTTATTGAGAAAAACAATCCAACCCAAGGTTAGAATAACTGAACCAGTGCGTGCATTATGGTAATTATTATTCATTACATTATTCACAAATTATCCGTCTAATACCTTAAGAGATAAGCATTATCCACCAATATCGATCAAAGAACTCATGAATTATTCATTTACTCCTTCACAAAGACAATACAGGTGCATGAGCATGGGTAAAAATAATTCCATTATCCAGCATGCATAACAAAATCCATATATCTCAAATTCGATGTGAATGGGTGAATATTTTTCATTTTAGTTAAATTTGTATAAAAATAATAGCAAATCACAAAATTATCGATTAACGAATTTCAAACGATTTTAAGAGACAAAATAAAATTATCAATTTGGAAATAAATGGAATATTCGATAATCGATAAATGTCTCCGTGAGACTAAACAGTGGGACGTTCGTCAGGCTGAAATCCGAGTTTTTTCAGTGATAGATGAAAATTTAACAGTCAAAAATAGTCAGATTGAGCGTGCAAATCAAAGAGTACATCGAGGTATCAATCTAAGTGTTATTGGTAAAGAAGGAGCTCGAGGATTGGCTACTTCGGCTCGAATCGTCGAAGATGACATACCTGAACTTGTAAAACATGCAGTAAATGTCGCAAAAGCTAGCGCATCAAAAATGCGTAAGGAAGTCGATCTTACTGATGAACCGATGATAAAGGATGAATATATTACAGAATTCAAGAAGGATCCCTTTGAAACGGATTTTCAAGAAAAACTCGCTCTACTGAAAAATGCAGATCAAGTATTACGAGAAAATTCACAGATTAAAGTTGCAACCAGTAATATGGAGACACGAAGGGTTAAACTACATTTTGGCAATTCTGAAGGCACTCAATTGTATCAACAACAAACATTCATGGGAGCTAGAGTTGAAGCAACAGCAGTTGGACAACAAATACAATCAAGAGAACATCACGATTACCAAATGAGAGGTTTTGAGTTTATTGAAGAGTTTAATTATGAGGGTGAAGCTCGAAGAGTGGCAAAAGAAGCATTAACTTTAGTAAATGAAGCAAAAAACGCACCCAATGAGAAATCAACCTTTGTGTTATGCCCGTATATGCTGGGGTTGACAATTCATGAAAGTACAGGACATCCTACTGAATTAGATCGAGCAATGGGCTTTGAAGCTGACTTTGCGGGGACTAGTTTTCTTACACCTGATCTTCTTGGAAAGGATTATAGATACGGGTCTGACCTCGTTAACTTAGTATGTGATCCCACAATTCCTGGCAACTTAGGACATTACAAATACGATGATGAAGGAGTGGCAGCAAAGCGTTTCAATATTGTTGAGAACGGGATTTTTAAGAATTACATGACTGACCGTGAGACTGCAAAAGAAGTGGGGTATGAACATTCTTTTGGTAATTCACGTATCTCGCAATACAATCGTATACCTCTGGTCAGAATGAGTCACTTATACCTTGAACCCGACCCAAACGGGCCAAAAGACCAAGAGGAATTCATAGGAGAGATAAAAAATGGAATTTATGCTGCAGGATGGAAGAGCCATTCGATTGACGACAAACGTGTGAATTTCCAATTTAGTACGCAAATTGCTTGGAAAATTGAAAATGGAGAGTTCACGACTCCCTTGAAAAATCTCTGTTACAATGCAACAACACCTGAATTTTGGGGAGGTCTAGATATGATTTCAAGAGATAACAATATCTATGGTCATGGTCCAATTTGCGGAAAAGGAGTCCCAATGCAAGGGATTTGGATCTCACACGGTGGAGGTTGGGCGAGATTCAACAATGTTAATGTATTTGCAGGTTAGAGGTGTGAAAAATGGAATTTGATACTAATATAATAATTGAAATGGCCCAATTCGCCATTAATCGAGCTAAAAAAAATGGTGCTGAAGGAGCTTTTGTTAATGCTGATATGTCTAAGGCATACTCCACAAGATTTGCAAATTCAGCGATACATCAGAATTTTATGGATGAAACAATGAATCTAGCAATTACGGTAATCAAAGGAAAAAAGAATTCTTCTGTTACTCTCAACACGTTAGAGCAAAGTGAAATTGCTGGGATGGTTGATTATGCAACTAATGTTGTAGGCCTATTACCTGATGATCCTGATTTTCCAGGAATACTACAGGATCCACAAAATTACAAAGAATTAAATTTAAGCGACCCATCCATAAAAAATCTAACGGCAAGTGATGTTACCGACAAAATAATTTCAGGTATAAATGCAGGTCATGAATTCTCAAAGAAAGTAAAAACAGTCTCAGGAAATCTGAATTTTCGGGATGGTGTTTCAATATTTCTTTCATCTGAGGGATTAGAGAATATAACTCCTGAAACCAGAATGACCTCCACCTTAAATATCATGTCTGAAGATAGTAGTGGCGAATCAAGAAGTAATTCGGATTTTGGCCACCGAGTGTTCAAAGATCTACCTTTTGAAACCGAGGCTATTGAGGTAGCAGAAAGATCAGTTAAAGGTTTGAATGCCCAGACAATTGAAGCGAAAGCTTATCCAGCAGTGTTAGACTTTCAAGCTGCTGCAACCCCATCAATATTTACAGGGATGGCACTTTCAGCTAAGATGATTCTTGATCACTCATCATATTTACAAGATAGGATGGGAGAACAAGTTTTTTCAAAAAATATGACGGTTGTAAATGATCCTCATGATCCAACATTTCT
>JAEOTN010000433.1 GCA_016839865.1 Promethearchaeota archaeon
ACCAATTCAAATACATATGTAGTAATGGTTGGATTTAAAATTAAATTATTAGGAGGAAAAAGATCGTCCCATAATCCACATAAGGCTGTAAATATTCTCTGATACTTTTCCTTTCCAAAGATGGAAACTATTTTTCCATCCACAAGAATTTCCAAATTTTTATGAGAAGTGCTGCAAGCATCTTCAAACCGAATGGCTACAACTCGATCATCAGGCTCTTCTATGATATCAATGGATAGCCCCATCATTGAGACTAAGAGTTCTTTTACGATATTATCATCTAAATTATTATCATTTTTTATATATCCAATATTTAACTTCACGGATTTATAGCATCCCCTAAGTAAAGTGATATTTTTTGATAAATAACTAATAAAAGATAAATTAGGTGTAAATAAGAATTCCGTTTACGAATGATTATTTGGAGAAAGAAAGGTCCAAACATTATGAGGGGATTTCACGACGATTAAAATCGCAGTTGTTGGCGTTGGAAACATGGGAAGACATCATGCACGAGTTTACAATGAACTTAAGAATTCGAAGCTCTTGGCAGTAGCAGATACTAATTTAAGCGCTGCAAAAGAAATAGGAAAAAAATTTAATATCAGATACTATTCAGACTACCTGACATTATTAGATGAAGAAGAAGTTGACGCAGTGAGCGTTGCTACACCAACATCGGCACATTGTACAATCTGTAAGGATATTTTGAGTCAAAAAAAGCACGTTCTCGTCGAAAAGCCTATAGCATTAAATTTAGAACAAGCCAGAGAAATGATTAATTGTGCGAAAAAACATAACGTACTCTTGATGGTAGGGCATGTCGAACGTTTCAATCCTGCAGTGTTGAAGTTAAAAAAGATTATCGATAATAAATCTCTCGGCGAGATAGTTTCTTTATCTGCTAGACGAGTAGGATTTTACATTCCTGGGTCAAGGGAAATCATTGATGTCGTAATAGAATTTGCTATTCACGATATAGACGTCATGAGATATTTGACCGGTAGTGAAGTCATTTCTGTTTATTCTAGAATTGATTCAAAATTCTCTAATTTAAAAGATTTTGTCTCTGCTCTGCTAGAATTTGAGAATGGAATCATTGGGGTGATTGAGTCAAATTTATTCACCCCAACAAAAATTAGGACCATGCATGTAACCGGGACAAATGGATATGCAATGCTGGATTATATTAATCAGGATATCTCGTTATATGGACAGATTGCAGATAAGGGATTCGAAGATTTTGAAGACTTAATACTTAAATACAGCAACACTATTATTGGCAGACCTTTCATTGCTAGAAACGAACCTCTTAAATTAGAGTTAGAACATTTCGTAGACTGTATTCTGTCGGATAAGACTCCACTTACAAATGGCGAAGAGGGACTAAAAAATTTAGAAGTGGCACAGATGCTGTTTACAGCATCAGACAAAAATAATCATACTTTATCACGCTTCTAACAAAAAATTCAAATCGAGGTGAGATAGGTTTTCTTAAATTACTGCGCGCGATTTCAAAATATGTTTTTTATATTTATATCAAGTATATTTATTCTCAAGTTTTAATAGGTAAACTCAATTTTAAGGTAAGATTTTTTTAATTGATTTGATTAAATGATAACTCCATAAGATATTTACAGAGTGATAATTGTGACAATTGTCGTTACTGGAGCCGCTGGCTATATTGGATGGCCTACTATGATGAGACTAGCCACGAAATACCCGGATGAAAAGATTATTGGGATTGATAATGAATTAAAATGCCAATGGGCTCAAGAGGCGGGTGTCTGGAGCGCAATACCCACCTATTCGATGGATAAACGAATAAAAACATTCGAGAACATTTTTGGTCAAAAAAATCTCTTATACATCAAATTTGATCTCCTAGATCGCCAAAAGTTACTTGATTTATTCATTAACACAGAACCTCATGCTATAGTTCATTTAGCAGCACAACCTAGTGGACCCTTCAGCATGATTGATGCCGAGCATTCTATCCTTACCCAAATGAATAATCTTGGTTCAACACTTTCCCTAATTCATTGTGTCAAAGATGTTGTGCCAGATGCGCATATTATTGAAACCACAGGAATGGCTTTGTATGGTCTTGAAATCACGCAATTTTATCAGGAACTTACAACAGCGGGATTCTATGGATTTCCTGAAATAGATGCAATTGACTGGTACCATTTATCAAAAGTATTTGATTCTAACAACTTACGTTTTGGCCAACTTGTCTATGGTCTAAGTATAACAGATTTTAGAATAGGAATCGTTCATGGTACACAAACAGAAGAGACCCGCAAAGATGAGAAACTAGCAACCTCTTTCTACTTTGATTTTTGGTTTGGAACTCTGTTAAACCGATTTTGCGCTCAGGCTAGTGTAGATTATCCTTTAACCGTATATGGAAAGGGAGGGCAAACAAGAGCATACATTTCCCTAGAAGATGCAGCAGAAATGTTCTCTTATGCAATTCAAAATAAGACAGACGGCGAATATAATGTCATTAACGCGTTTGTAGACTATGCAAGTGTTAGAGAAATCGCAGAGAAGATACAAAAGGCTGGGAAAAGAATTGGTATGAATATTGCAATAATGAAAGTTCCTAATCCGAGAATAGAAATTGAAGAAAGTTATATCCCCGAAGACACTGGGCTAACTTCTATTGGATTTAAGCCAAGAGATACCATTAAGTCCAATCTTGAAATAATTCTAAGAGATCTGCAAAAATTTAAAGAAAGAATCATAGCGAAAAAAGATAAATTTCTCCCACGTGTTCTACGAGAAAAGGCAATAATTGAATAGAGCCGGTTTAATTCATTTTAGAAAAAGTGAGAGTTATTAAATGCCAGTTATTGAGTTTGTCTTCTATTCTACTTTCAAGAGAATAACGGGAGAAAAAAGGATTGTAATGGAAGTCGGATACACAGTAAAAGATGCTATAGAATCCCTTGTCAATAAATTTGGAAGGGAAATGGAAGAACTTCT
>JAEOTN010000001.1 GCA_016839865.1 Promethearchaeota archaeon
CGTAATTTTTACTGGATTTATTTCGGCCATTGGGAGTTTTGCGGTTGAAGCACTAGGGAGTAGTTTGCAGTCAATGAAATTGCAAAATGACCAACAGTTAGCAATGATTAAGCATAAAGATTCCGGACTTCTAGCTATTTGTATTGCGGACGAGAGAGATCATGGTCGGCTATTATCATCATTACTCTCAAAAATCATGAATCGTTTTTATGATAATTATAAAACTGAGATTGAATCACAAGACCCAGCTCTTCAAAGTAAAAGCACAAGTTTTACTAAGGAAGTCGAAAAAATCCTTAAACATAAAACCATGAATAGAAACAATAAAAAGGTCTTTATTGGTCTCATTTTTGGCTTATTGGTAACTATGTTTATACTTTTTGTAAGTTCAACTAAATTTATTGGTTTTCTCGTTTCACCATTATATTATTTAATGTTTATTAATCCTATCCTGCTTATTTATTTTCATTTCTTAGGAGGATCTATTGGTATCATCTTCTCTTTATTGATGTTTATTGTTGGATTCATATATTTGATTCCTGCATTTATTGCAGGTTTCTTAAGTGGAAATAGAAAACGGGCTCTTATTTCAGGGATCATTATTGTGATATTAGCATATTTTGCTTTTGGAATGGGTACGAAACGATTATGGAATACTTCATTCATAGATCTACAACCGTGGTTTACAGCCTTCTCCCCCTTAGTCTTTTTCCTTACTCTCACAGTATCCTTTGCTGCTGGATATCTTGTCGAAAGATTAAAGCTCTATTCCTTTGGAGGACCAGATAATTAGGAAGATTTAGAAATGGAAGATAAAGAAATAGATGAATTGAGTAGAATTCTATTTTATGAATTCAGTAAAGGGGAATATGAGGTTTTTAGACTTGAAGTGCTAAATCGGAAAATAGAAAATAATCAAATAAGGATAGAAAACGCCCAAAGAATCTTTTGGAATAAAAATGAAGTTCTTCTCGCAAAAATTGTCAATTTACTGGAAAAAGATAGGCTAGATCTTGTAAATGAAATCTTCACCAGGGCAAATAGATTATTTAGAAAAAAAGAAATGCACGAGTTAATTGGTATAGACCAAGATTTCGGAGATTAAGATATAGAAAAAGAAAAAAGAAAGAGATTGAATTATTTTCTCCTTTTAACAACAATTAAGCCAATTAGGCAAATACCCGCTCCTACAGCAAAGACAAAACCAAAGAACATTGCAGGCAGATGTGCTCTAGGATTTACATCGAATTGGAATATTAAAGGAATCGGCGAGGTCATGCCAAATATTGGATCGTGTGAAATTTCTTCACCATCCCATACATTATAGCATATTCTATGTTGGAACCATTCCCTCGTTCTTTTCCATCCTAAAGCGTGAGTATTAACTTCATCCTCTGCCCAGCCTTCAAAAACTGTTGTAAACCATGGGACACTTGTTGCATTTACAGTATATTCGGTAACTCCATTCCATAGATAGGTTGACTTACTTGATGTTAAGTCTAATTCCATCAGTTCTTGAGTTCCAGCCTTTATAGTAAAATTAGCTATAATCGTGGAGTTGTTAGGATCTACTTGTATATCACCTGTTTCATTTCGTGCTTCAACATTTACTTTTATATCGAAGTCTAAAGTTTGCGCTATATCAAATTGGAGAACTGATAATCCTAACCCAGTCCAATCATAATCAAAAATGGCATCATCGTCATCGGTTAGTTCTCCAAAATCGAACATTTGATAGACATCACTGCTACCATCCGCGGAGAAGTTAAGTATATATGTTATATTAAGGTAATCCATGTTCTCTATGCCTAATCTTGATGTTGGAATAGTTGCCGTTCCCCAAGTAGCCCAATCTGTAGCATTCATTACCCAAACTGAAATATCTGTGTAGTTTACACCCCATGTATATTCTTGGTCTTGATAACCTAACCAAGAAATATTTTGCTGAGGAGTTAGGTTTTGAAATTCTACAGAAGCAAAGTCGTATAAGTACAAATAGTACAAAACTTCAGTTTCATTTCCTCCAGTCCAAATTCGAGTATCACAGACGCCATTTTGTTCAACAAGCGTATCATCATAAACTTCTAATATTCCTGGAAAAATTGAACCAACAGATCTTAATTCTTTTACTGTAAACATATAGAATGGGGATTCGCGCATTTCAGCAAATTTACTCAGCCCTAAATGCATGTACCAGCCGTGAGCAAGACGACTCGTCCTATCCCAATTTAATCTTTCAAATCTGGTACCCCAAGCAAAGGCAACGTTATTTCCAGCAATTAGGACGACATGATCATTCATTTCTCCAAGTAATATACCTAAATCATAGTGAGCCCAGCCTTCGAGTGCCATGGAAAATCCAGATAGATAAAACGCTAGATAGTTTAAATGTGGTGTCGCAGCATTAACTGTCATTATAGGAGAAAGACCAACAACTGAAAATCCTGCTATTAATCCAAGCAG
>JAEOTN010000434.1 GCA_016839865.1 Promethearchaeota archaeon
CATAGGTACAATCGTTATAGGATATAATGAGGGGTGGAAACAAGGAGTTAATCTAGGAAAACGAAACACACAAAATTTTGTTTCTATTCCATTTCTTAAGCTAATCAATCAAATTGAATATAAAGCATTTTTATTTGGAATAAACGTGATAAGAGTTTCTGAAGCATATACCTCCCAAAGATGCTCAAATTGTGGGATAGTTAGAAAAGCCAATCGGAAATATCGTGGTTGGTACAAATGCAATAAATGTGGTACTGTTATTAATGCAGATGTTAATGCATCGATTAATATCATGCAAAAAGGAGTCCCTGAATCCATTAGGATAGGGGATAGAGGGTGTCTGAACCACCCAGTAGTGTTATGTGTTTAATTGCACAGAACTTACAAAATTATCTCTGTAGAGATGCTGGTTCACTAAGTGATTAAGCATGCTTTATTAAAATTCCTTAAGTATGTTTTAGCGTTATAGATCTGCACTAAAGGAGATATTCGATGACATCTGACTGGAAACAGTTAAAAACAAGCCAATTACCAGAAATGCTAAAACACTGGTTACAGATTAAGCAGCAATATCCAGATTATATTTTAGCGTACCGAGTGGGTGACTTCTTAGAATTTATGTATGATGATGCGAAAACAGTCTCGAATAAAATTGGATTAACTTTAACAAAAAGAGGTTCGGAACCAAATCGCTATGCACTTGCTGGAATTCCGTATAAAGCAAAGCATCAGTTAAAGCATCTCATAAAACAAGGGGAAACTGTGGTTATTGTAGATCATTTGGAGGATGCAAGTGAAGCCCGAAATCATAAACGCCTTGTAAAACGTGGAGTCACTCAAATTATCTCCCCCGGAACTGTAATTGATGATGAACTTCTCGAAGCAAACACAAATAATTACCTTGTGGCAATTTCTAAAACAAAAGATGTATTTGGAATTGCTTTTATTGACATTTCTAGTGGGGATTTTTTCTGTACCGAATTCGCTGGGAATAATGGTTTGGATGATTTATTTTCCTTTATCAGTAGATTTGAACCAGTTGAGGCTATTCTCCCAAAAAACTTGATTAAAGATACGGATTTCACAGCGCAATTAGAAGATATTTGCAATCTTACGATAAAGGAATTTGATCATTTTGCTTTTCATTATGATAATGCACAAAAAACACTGCTTGATCACTTTCAAATAAAAACGATGGAAGGATTTGGTATCTTTGGGATTGATGCAGCAGTATCATCGGCAGGAGCTTTGATTTCATTTCTCAGTGAAACCCAAAAAACAGTTTTACCAAATATAACCAAAATTTCCCGTTTCATCCAAAACGATATTATGCATTTGGATTCAGCTACTCAGAGAAATCTTGAAATATTACGCTCATTAAGGGATAATTCAGATTATGGTACACTAATTTCAGTCATCAACCGCACAAAAACTCCTATGGGAAATCGTATGATGCGCAAATTAATAGTGCAACCATTGTTATCCAAGAAAAAAATCAATGAGCGATTAGATGTTGTAGGAGTTTTCAAAAAAGACACGATTTTGCGAAACGACATCAGGGAACTGCTTTCTCAAATTGGGGATATCGAACGAACAATATCACGAATTAATTACATTAAAACAGCGAATGCGAGAAATCTTATCAATTTAAAGGACGCACTCACCGTATTACCATCTATTACACACACATTGGGGGGTATTGACTCAATACCATTACAAGCATTACTCAATTTTCATGATTACTCGTCACAAATTCAGTTAGTCCAATCTGCTATAGTTGAAGAACCTCCTCCCACAATCACTGAAGGGAATATAATAAGAGAAGGATACGATTCTCGCGTAGATGAATTGCGCACTATCTTAAAAAGTGGTAAGGATTGGTTAGTTAATTACGAAAGTAAATTAAAAAAGAAATTAGCTGTATCGGTTGGAGTAAAAATCGGATTCAATAGAATATTGGGGTATTACATACAGATTACCGATAATGCAGCAAAATCTATTGGTGGAATTCCTCCAACCTTCCAAAAACGTGCCACACTTAAAGGATCCGTCCGATACCAAACTGAAGAGTTAAAAGAAATCGAAATTAAGATTCTCAATGCGGAAGAAACCATCCAAGATGTAGAATACGAACTCTTTTGCAAAGTACGGGAAGATGTGGCGTCTCGAACTAAAAATATCCAAGAAGATGCTTATAAAATAGCAATGTTAGATATTTTATGCGGACTTGGAGAAGTTGCTGCTGAAAATAATTATAACCGTCCCATAATCACAGAAAATGAAAAAATAATTATTGAACAAGGTAGGCATCCTGTAATTGAACATGTGAATGTATCTGAACCGTTTATTCCCAATAATACATATATAGACTGCAATAAAGAGCAAATACTCCTGATCACAGGTCCAAATTGGTCTGGAAAATCTACATATTTGCGCCAAGTTTCACTAATTACCATTTTAGCACAGATTGGTAGTTTCATTCCTGCAAATTCAGCAGAAATTGGAATAGTTGATAGAGTTTTTACCCGAGTTGGAGCTTCAGATGATCTTGTCCATGGACAAAGTACTTTCCTTATGGAAATGAATGAAACCGCTCAAATACTTCATTATGCAACACAAAAAAGTCTTGTTATAATTGATGAATTAGGCAGAGGAACCTCGACTAGTGACGGTCGTGCTATTGCACATGCAGTTCTAGAACGAATTCATGGGATGCGTGTGAAGTGTTTATTCTCAACTCACTTCCATGACTTAACAGAGCTACCACTTGACCGTATCAGTAATTTTCACTTCCTTATTCGAGAAGAAGGGAAGAATTTGATATTTCTCCGTCAGCTAACTCCTGGTGGAACCGATAAATCTTATGGGATTCATGTAGCTTCCATGGCTGGGATCCCCCAACCTGTGATTAAGAGATCGTTTGAATTGGTAGAAACAGATTACGAAGCTAAAGAATCACCAAGTGCTCTAGCTGACAGGATTATTCAAGGAATTAATGAGTCTGTTGCAGAACATCCTGAACTTAAGCAGAAAACTAAAAAAAAATCTGTTCAAACAATATTATTCCCAATGGAGCAGAAAATCTTGACCGAAGATGATTATGCTGAAGTCATTGATGACATTGAACAAATTGATATTGATAATACATCTCCTTTGTCTGCTCTTGAAAAATTATCCGACCTTAAGAAAAAACTGAAATATATTCAAAGAGAGAAGAAATAGTATGGAATACATCATTATTGAAAACGAGAAAATCGGGCAGGTGAAAGCGAAACTACTCGTTGAGAAGAATCCTAAAACATGTAAAGCAATATGGGATAGTTTACCACTAGAACTCAACTTATCCCGATGGGGTGAAGAATTATATGGTAATATTCCTGTTTCTATTGAACCTGAAAACCCACAACAGGAAGTAGAAATTGGAGATATAGCTTATTGGTTGTCAGGATCAGGATTCTGTATATTTTGGGGTAGAACTCCAGTTAGTACTAGCGATAAACCGAAAGCTGCTTCTGATGTAAATGTGTTCGCTCACATCGAAGGTGATGCAACGATATTTGCTAAGTGTAAATCTTTTACAGGAACTGTAAGAAAAGAAGACTAAAATAATTGCTTCTAAGTCACTTTTATTTAGATAGAAAGGAGACATCACACGGATTCTGATCTAATTCACATTTCCGTGCAAAATTTTCACACTTATTTAATTATCTGGATGGGATTGAGTTCCCAACTAATTTTTATATACCCTAACAACCTACCTATTATCCTAGCCATTTGTTTTTTAATTGGTACGAGATGAAGTATTAAAATGATCACAGAAATTAAGGTCAGCGGTCGTGGTGGATTAGGAGCGGTAACTGGAGCAGAAGTCCTTAGCTCCGCAGCGTTTCTAAGTGGGAATTTTAAAGATGTATCAAGCTTTCCCACGTTTGGTACAGAACGTAGAGGGGCACCAGTGCATGCATTCACCAGAGTAAGTACGGATAGTCCCATTTACACAAGACAGCAAATCTATAATCCTGACATTTTAGTGGTTATAGACGAAACCATATTAACCGAAGACCTAATCAAGAGTATTAAACCAAACGGAACTTTTGTGTTAAATACCGATAAATGTGCCCAAGAAATCGTAGACTTATACAACATTCCTGAAGATAAAACTGTGGTAGTGTCGAATATCACTCATGAATGCTTCAAACATAATTTAGTGGTGGGAGGTGTCCCAATGGTCAACATGCCGGCCATCGCATTATTAACAAAAGTATTTGAAGGATTAGAACTCAAACACATTAAAGAAGCGATTGTAGAGAAATTAGGTGAGAAGAAGGGAGAAATGAATTATAAAGTTGCAGAAATTGCTTTGGAAAATGTTGACATTCGAGAAGGAAAGAAAGGAGGAGATTCCTAATGGAAGATAAAGATTATCCAAATGCTCATAAGAAAATTTTAGCATCAATTCAATATCCACAGATTGGTGAAGCAGGTAAAACTGGTACATGGAGAACCATGCGACCTTTGATCCATGAGGATAAATGTATTGTAGTTAAAACTGGTAAACCCGTATGCTTTATGTGTTGGTTGTATTGCCCTGAGGGGGTTGTAAGCCGTACAATTCCACCAAAAATAGATTATGATTATTGTAAGGGATGTGGAATTTGCGCCCAAGAGTGTCCACATGATGCTATTGAACGATTAGAAGAAGGAGGAGCAAACTCATGCCCCGCGTAATGTTACTAAAAGGAAATCATGCTGCGGCTTGGGCCTGTAAAAGTGCACGAGTTGGAGTGGTTGCAGCATATCCCATCACCCCACAATCTCCCGTAGTGGAAAAAATTTCCGAATTTGTTGAAGCGGGAGAATTACCGGGAACACAATTTGTCAAAGTGGAAAGCGAACAATCCGCGATTACTGCCGTAATTGCAGCTAGTGCAACTGGCTCTCGAACGTTTACAGCTTCAAGTGCTAACGGTTTAATGTATATGTTTGAATTATTACCATGGGCAGCAGGAACTCGGTTACCTGTAGTTCTATGCATCGCTACACGTGCTGTTGCAGCTCCTTGGAGCGTTTGGACAGACCATACAGACGCGTTTATGACTCGGGACTGTGGTTGGATTACTTTTTTCAGTGAAAACAACCAGGAAATATATGACACTGTGTTAATGGCGTATCGTGTAGCGGAAGATCCCAATGTTTATTTACCCGCGTTTAGCGCTTATGATGGGTACATTCTCAGTCATACTCAAATGCCTGTTCAAATTGAAGATCAAGATAAGGTTGATCAATTCCTACCACCACTGAAACATCACATTAACCTAACAGATTTCGATCACGTTAAAGGAGTTGGACCTGTAACTTTACCTAATCCTCCAGATAGGCATGAGTTTGGTCATGCACCTGGATATTTTGAGTATAAGTTTGCAATCCAGCGTTCTTTAGAGCGTTCTTTACCCATAATCAAAAAAGCTCATAAAGAATTCAGTGAAATCTTTGGGAGATCATATGGAAATGGAATATATAAAACCTACAGAATGGAAGATGCAGATGTAGCAATATTCGCAGTGATGTCAGTCGCTTCTGAATCCAGATTAGCAGTAGATTATCTACGAGAACAAGGAGTAAAAGCAGGACTGGTCAGTTTGAAAGTATTCCGGCCGTTCCCTATTGATGAATTACGCAAAGCATTCAAGGATGTATCTAATGTCATTGTTTTCGATCGTGAGATTGGATACGGTTGGGAGGGTGTATTATCTTATGAATTGAAAGCAGCATTTTACAAATCTTCTACCCAACCTGATATTAAGGGATACATTGTAGGGCTTGGAGGTAGGGATATCACCTACCAGCAAATCGCTAAGGGAGTCAAAGATGCCCTTGTGATGGAGAGCGTTAACGAGAATCCCATCCAAACCGATTTCATTGGATTACAATTGGATAAACTGGATTTTCTCAAACGGGAGGGAGGCTATTAAAATGTCAAAACCAGTCAAGATTATGGATCTACCTGAAGAGGAAATGATTCTTCCAGGAACGAGGTTATGCCCAAGTTGCGCACCTCAACTAGCCTACAGGTTTATATTGAAAGCACTTGGACCTAAAACAATTGTTACCGTTCCTGCCAGTTGCATGACAGTAGTGCACGGGATGCAAGGAGCAACTCCTGTGAAAGTTCCTGTGCTGAACACGACCTTTGAAACCGTTGCAGCATCCGCTTCCGGCATTGTTGCATCTTTGAAAAATTTGGGTAAAGATAAGGAGGTCACAGTTTTAGCTATTGCTGGAGATGGAGGTACTGTCGATATCGGTATTCAGGGATTAAGTGGAGCTGCAGAACGAGAGACTGATATGATCTATTGCTGCTATGATAATGAAGCCTATATGAATACGGGAATTCAGAGAAGTGGCTCTACACCGTTTGGTGCAATTACTACAACGACACCGATTAACGGCAAATTAGAACATAAGAAGAATATGGGTATGATCATGGAAGCTCATGGTCTAAGTTACATTGCAACTGCATGTGCTTCTTACCCTCAGGATCTCTATTCCAAATTTGTAAAAGCAAAGGAAATGAAGGGTCAGGGATTAAGATACATCCATGTTCTAGCTCCATGCCCTCCTGGGTGGGGATTTGATAATAAACTGACAATCGATATTGGACGTCTTGCAGTAAAAACTGGATTTTGGCCAATGTATGAAATTATTCATGGCAAAATGGAATTATCTAAGGAAAGTAAACGATTAGTGGATCCCACTAAAAGAAAACCTTTAGAAGAGTACCTTTCTCCACAGCGCAGATTCCGCAAGTTAAATCCCGAACAACTGCAAGAAATCAAAAAATATGTCAATGATACATGGGATACCATCATAAAACGCGTTTCTGATTAAACTTCTAAATTTTCTTTCTATTTTTATTCTCTATCTTTTTATCCCTTCATATCTAGATTTTTCCTATGCCAAGGATCAAAATAATTGAGTATGAAGAGGCAGTGGGAGAATTGAAAGAAATATATGATCAAGTCATAAAAAAACGTGGAAAATTAGCAGAAATCCACAAAATTCATAG
>JAEOTN010000435.1 GCA_016839865.1 Promethearchaeota archaeon
CCAAATACACCGAACCGTGGATTTACCGAACGACAAGCTATGGTTTATTTGTTATAAACATCAATGCAACTGATTCTAGATTGCGTATTGCTGGTAAATTCCTTGCTCGATTTGATCCATCCAAGATTCTTGTATGCAGTGTACGAAGATATGGAAGACAACCAATTCGTAAATTTGCGGAAGTAATTGGAGCAAAATCAATGGATAAACGTTTCATTCCTGGAACTTTAACCAATCCTATGATTGATGAATATTTTGAAGCTGATTGTGTGATAATTATCGATCCTCATGCAGATAAACAGGCACTTGCCGAAGCAAAACTTGCACGAATTCCATTGGTTAGTTTAATAGACACTGATGATACATTAGACGGAGTAGATCTCGCAGTTCCAACTAATAATCGTGGACGAAAGGCATTATCTTTAATTATGTATTTACTTGCACGACAAATTCAACGTGAAAAGGGAGTTATCCCCCCAAATGGAGATTTAGAAGCCCGATTAGAGGATTTCGAATCGAAAATAACTCCATTGAAAGAAAAAGATTAAAATATACTCATTTTTTAATCCTATCTCATTTTTTAATGTTATACTTGGTTTAGCTAGTTAGCTTAATCCATAAAACACCAGTCTATTTGGATTTCAGATCTCGTTCTCCAAAATAACCGTCTAATTTAGCCAATCTTCTAGTTGTCTCAATTTTCTTTAAATATAAAACTTGGATCTATATAATTATACAACAATAAATAATCCTCACGGAGGTAAAAACCATGATAAACGAATACATGATTGAACAACGTGCAAAACAAGAAATTGCTGACGCCAGAAAAAGAATATGGTAAGGATTTCTTATCAGAATAAACCCAACTTAATTTTCTTCTTTTTTCGGATAGAAAATTATGCGAAATTATAGTCTCAAAATCCCTTAAATATGAAACGTATTAAATTACTATCATACACAAAAACTCACCCTTTGGAGGTAAAAAATACATGAACGATTACATGATTGAAAAAATTGCTGAATTTAATAGAAATGCAAAACGAAATTTGAAATGGTAATATTTTTTTCCCTGCTACTCGAGGTCAGTATCCTCGAAATAAGCAGCATTAATGGTCAATGAATACTCCGCTTTACTTAATTCTTTTCCCACGTAGAATGCGTGGGAAATTTCCTTTACTTAACCAAGCTTATCAATGGTTTTATATATCGATTCTGCAGTTTTTCCCTTTAGTAGGATAGGTCCTGATAAATTGAGACGTTCTTTTGTGTTTTCAAATGGTAAGAAGAGTGCTTCAATGAGTTTGGATTTGTGGTTCACATAGAATTTGAAATATCCCGTAGAATCATGGATGAACTCATAATCTTGGTCAATTAAATTCTGTATTTTTCCCTGCGGTAGTTCTTCAGTTGATATATTGATAACTGTAGTAGCTTCTTCTGTTCGCTGGAGCGATTTTCGTTTGGATTTTACATTGAATCCATCTAATCCTAGGTTAGTTGGAGGAGATTTCGAAATTTTTGCAAGATAAGCTAAATCAATACTTCGTTTTGTATCCTGTATGGAACCAAGTGTTTTTGGACTGAATTCCGTAGTAAAGACACCTGCACAATCTAATTCGATTGCTATTAGGGTCAATAATGATATCATTCCGCTACTATCAACATCCACTAATTCGAACACATTGTGTAATCCAACGAAAGTGGGATAATGCAACTCGGGACGATCACGAAGTTGTTTATTGAGAACATAATAGGCATGAAGAGAGTCCATTAATCCTGGAGAGATCGGACTTTTCAATAATGCATCATAAAAAATGTTCGTAAATCCATGGTCTGTCAATTTTTTTGCAAGATCTATAAGGAAAATTGCTTTTTTTTCTGGATTTTGAATTGCCTTATGGTTCGGTCCGTCTAAAGGTACTAGAACGATACCCAGATCTCGCTTTACTTTATGGTTTTCTACATATTCAAGAAAGTCGTCGATATTTCCTCCATCAATACTAAGTATAATATCTGCTCCGGATTCGATTCCTGCAATAATCTCTTCAATATCGACGCTATCGATGCTAACTAATGTATCACACGTCTTTTTAATTTGAGGGACAATTTTACGAATTAAATCGGGATGGGATTGACCAAATATCATACCTAAATCAATCACGTCAGCTCCAGAAGTAATGAAATGCTGAGCTTTTTCGTTTATCTCAGTTTCTTGTAGTTTTGGAGAATCTACAATTTCTGCAAGCAATAAGGGAGGAAAATCACCTCCTGTTAGAACTATTTTTCCACAAGGAGTCAAAAAACGAAGAACATGTGGTTCAGATTTCAACTGTCCCTTTGTGGAGTATGATTTCGTTAGAACTTCAATATGTTTTTC
>JAEOTN010000069.1 GCA_016839865.1 Promethearchaeota archaeon
TAAAAATTGATCCCAAAGCTATAAGTTACTCCATCAGGAATATTTTCTGTTTTCATAAAATCATTAAAACCATCCACCAATTTACCTGTACTTGTTGTTTGTCCAGTCTGAAATTCAATAATCACAAAATCTTCAATACTGAATACAATTGGAGTATGTTTGATCATTACAAAGTCAAAATTGCCAATATCCTTTAACCCAACTTCAGAAAAAACAAGAATATTATTAGTCGTTCCAAAATTTTTAAGTGCGATATCATTATAAACTATATTTTTTTCTAGAAAACGTCTCGGACATAAGGCAAGCTCATTGCCATCAAAATGAACAGTGCAGACGCCAAAAGGGATATCAATTAGTCTACTTTGTTTGTAGCATTTCGAACCATGAAAAGGGCACAGATGTTTTTCACGAGAAATTTTTGCTTCTTGACATTTATTTTCCCAATAAAAACCAAAAATTTCAGAGGGGTATTTAGCCATTATGTGATCCTTAAATATTCACTCCAAGTTTTTTGCGTTTCTTCTTGTGAAAGAGAATTTTCCAAAACCCATCCTAAGAGTTCTGCACATGCTTTACAAAATTCATAGCTGCTATTTAAAGATAATTGATCCGGCTTTTCCCATTGTTTTTTAGATGAATGATCACAAGGCTGAAAAACAAGGATTGAGTCATGTTTTAGTGCTCTCAAATTTTTAATATGAACTGAAATTGGATTTTCAGAGTGAACAATATATGAGTTGGCGAGCCGAAATTTTGCACTCAAGAGAGAATTCGAAAGTTGTGACCATGCATCTGGACTCCAATGGTGATAGGTAAATATTAATCTCCCATGAGGCTTTGACAGTACGCGATTACATTCTTGCCAGATTTTGGCTAGTACTTTGCCAAACTTTTCATTCTCCAGTCTTGATTCTGCTACTGCTGAAGATATTGTCTGATATTCCCAATTTGCATAATCTGGGAGAAACCAACTAAGCCAACACCTGAAAAATTGGGATAGATCACTATACTGAACATTGTCGTAATATGGAGGATCAGTAACAACAAAATCAATACTAGTATTTGGGAGCGGAATTTTTGTCGAATCAAGTTGTTTTACGATATAAGATTTCTTCTTTTGAGAAAAATCATCAATTGACATGCTCTCCGTACCAAAATCCAGCTCATCATGTATAATTGTCTTCTTCCATTGTCCTTTTATATATTTACGCTCTACTGGGGCTTTTGCCCATTTATAAGCAGACAATATTCTTGAATTAAATAGTCTTAGAAGTGTTCCAGATGTGCCACTAGAGAATACTGGATTATTCTCAAGTGCCGTGTAAGGAAAAGAGTAAGCATGATGTGAAAAGACATGTCGGATTGCACCTGGTCTCCTTCTCTCCACACCTTTAAACCCACATAAAATAGAATTAAATTCTAAAGACGTAGAAATTAATAGGCTGATCCATAAAACATGTTCTTGAGGTAAATTAGCCAAGAGATCTTTCGCTGATTTAATATAAATAAGTTGTCGGGGAGTAAAAAGGTGATAAAAATAATTAATATTTCTTTTTAGTAAATCATTTGATTTTGGCCCGTCATTTATTTCAAAATTTTTTTCATATTTGAATTCCAATCTTTCTGATACAGATTTAGCATCGTTAATCTTCTGTATGTCTTCTGGATCAACACCTTTAAAAAACCTCCCATGAAGATCGCATTTTCCAACAGTAACCAAAGGAATATAACGATCAATTAAAGGCAAAGATTTTAAATCGGAGGAATTGTTATTAATGTTACATTCTTTAGCCTCTTTTTTATCAAGTAATCTCCAAGAATTGGTCCCCTGTTTTACTATTTTTTCAGGATATATAGTCTGAAGTAATTGATCATTTCCTTCAGCCTCTGATCTTAAAGTCCATGAATCAACAATAATTAATTCTTCTGAATCATATAATTTACGTATGCCGTAGAGGAAAAATTGTGACTCGCAATCTTTATTACATTTGGGACACTTTGTCATAAAATAATTCAGAATTTTTTCTCTTAGATTATTAAAAAAATCCCAAAATATTTGTTCTTTTTCAGAAATTGGGATATCAGATAAAGAGGCTTTGGCTTGTAAAACTGGGATTGGATCGATATCATAACCAATTACGTTTGCTCCTAATCTTATCCCCTCATGGAGTGTTGTACCTCCTCCCATCATAGGATCAAGAATGATAATTCCTTCTAAACCCCCAGGTTCATAGTAATCTCGTTTATTTTGATCAGTCACCAATTGTTTCAGTATGTATCTGAATGTTGTTCCTGATCGACGAGCCCACCATTTATGAAGATAAGTATTAGGGCGGAATAAATGTTTATTATAAGATTCAATTTTCGCTAGATTGTTAGCCTCTACCTCTGGAAAAAAATTGTCAATTGGCAAATTTTCAGATAATTTCAAATCTGCTTGTTCTTTTTCGGGAAAGTTGATTTTGAACTGAGTCTCGGCCATAGTTTTAATATTACTAAAACAATATTATTGATATATTCTCAAATTATAGACGATATTATCTTACAATATGTATCATAGAGAAGTCGAATTGTTCTAAAATCTTAAGGAAAAAATCTACATTCAATCTGTTACAAGTTCTTGAAATTCAAGCTAAAACCAGTCTTGGTCAAGAATAGTCTTTTCACTCAAAGATGTTATAATTAAATAAGTTAGAACAAAGGGGTATTTTTGAGAGCAAGTTTCGCAGATGAAAGTTACTATGGCCGTCAATGGTATCGGACTACTGTATTAGCTCATGTAAAGTCATCCCATGATTTCGGTTGGATTATTCAAATTGAAAGTGAAGCAAGAAAGCTAGGATTTTACGGAGAGGTAAAGGCTAGTTTTGCTCTTCAAATTATGAAACGACTGGACTCAAAGAGTCAAAAGAGAATATGGAATGTGATACAAGAAATCCCAATTTCAATCATTAATCCAAGGTACTATCTTCAAAAATTCGGATTAAGACCTATGAATGAATACTGTTTTCAATTCGAATACAAAGGAAAAACATTTTTAATAAATAGAGCAAATCCTTTTTTCCAACAATTTGAAAAATTCATTCACCAAAACATAGCTGAGCAAATACTAGTTGATTCCCCACTTCCCGATATAGAAATCGCTATTGAGAATGTTTCTGAAAGCTTTGAGGTATTTCCTAGCATGCAAAGTTTCAATGCTGCACAAGTCTTAACCTCTTTCAAGGCAAAAAATTTAAAAGCACAAATTATGAATGTAACAGAGTTATCTTTAAGGCTTTTTAGTGCTTTCTATGAATTAAGCGATCCAGATATAAGGCAAGAAACACTAGATAGAATCTCTTTTTATGGTATGGATTTTTTTTGGCCAATTTCACATTATTATAGGGATTTATTACTTCAATCTGTAATTTATACAAGATATTTTGATGAAGGGCATAAAAAATCGGTTGACTTCATTCGAGGTTTATTCAGCAAAGTTAAATCTGGATTGAGTCATGATATTTTCGGTCCTCAAATTATTTGGCCTGAATCCAAGATAGAAGAAGTAAGATCAATAGAGGACATTCGAATTCGAGCTTCTGATGTGATTGCCGGTATAGCAAGAATTATCCATGACTATTATGGGATAGAAGGACTGAGGAGGAGGTTTAGAATCGTTTTTATAAACGGAAAAATTATTTAGCACAGAAAGGATGAATCTATTCTTAATCCTAGGAATTCAACGATTAAGTATGCACACCCCAGTTCAAAAAAGCCAAAAACCGAAGCTTACTTCTTCTGGGATTTCTCAATCAGATCTTTAAAGCTTACTTTCCCAGCCTCAATGTCTCGCATTATA
>JAEOTN010000436.1 GCA_016839865.1 Promethearchaeota archaeon
ATTTTTGCATCTAACAGGTGCAAAGCTTTCGGAGGAAGAGGAATGAATGCAGGTATTATCTGGGCGAGCTTTAAAGCAGATCTACAGTCATTTTATAGAAGCAAAGCAACCCTGTTTTGGACGCTTTTATTCCCAATTTTATTGATATTGATGTTTGGTGCAATTTTCTCAGGAATAGGCGAAGCAGAATATGAATTAGTTGTTATCAATTACGACGAGTCAGAGGTTCCAATATCAGAAACATTTATTAAGATATTAAATGACACAGATGTTATAAAGGTAGAGCTGAAGGATGTAAAAGAAGAAAATATTATGTCATATATTAAAGACAACGATATTAAACGTTTAATTGTAATTCCTAAAGATTTTACAGAAACACTTGGCAAGGTAGAAACAGGATATGATGAAAATGCAACTACAAATATTTCTTTTTATTTTGATCAAAGTGAACAGCAAACAAACTCAATTGTTAGAACTGTTGTATCGGCAGTTCTATTTGAATTAAACAAAAATACTTCAGGTGGAAAAGATGTTATTAAAATTGAAGATATCGAAACAATTAGTGGCGAGTTTAACTTTATTGATTTCTTTTTACCAGGTATGATTGGTTTTACAATTATGCAAACATGTATTTATGGGAGCCTTGAAAGAAATACCAAATTTAGAAAAGATGGAATACTTAGAAAACTTTTAACAACACCAATAACTAGAACTGAATGGATTCTTTCAAAAATGCTATTTCAATTATTCCTATCATTCTTGTCAGCGTTTTTAATAATTATAATTGGGATATTGTTGTTTGGTTTAAATATACATATTTCAACATTAATGTTTATACTAATTGTTGCAACGAGTTTTTTATTCACAGGTATGGGAATGGTCGTTGGTCGTTTTGTAAAAGATGAAGAGTCAGCAGGAATGGCCGGAGGAGCCATAACATTCCCAATGATGTTTCTTGCAGGGACTTTTTTCCCACTTGAACAGATGCCAGGATTTTTACAAACGATAGCAAAAATTTTACCCCTTTATTATGTAAATGAAGGACTGAGAAATGCAATGATTTATCTTAAAAGTGATGATGCAATATTTCATAGTGTAGTAGTCTTAATTTTTGCAATTGTATTCTTTTTGGCAGGTCTTGTTTTAACGAAATGGAAGGAAGATTAGGATTTAGGCCATTCAAAATGTGTTTTTTTGAAAAAACTAAAATCTAGATTGCCCCAGTCATCAAAGTCGTCTTTACCATGTGAGCCGTCTGAGTAATCTAAGATCTTATATACATATCGATAATTCATAATACTTTTATAATTTCTATATTCCAATGCTTGTGCCGTAATTATTTTTGGTGTTTCGGTATTGTTAATCCCTCCAAAATCATCTATTATTAACCCCATTTGATGACCTAATTCATGAACTATTCCTGAGATAATTAATAATCCTCTATCTGTTTTTTTGTTATTACCTTGTATTTTTTCAATGCATAGTCCCATGGAATCTAAATGATTCCATCCAACAAAAACAAATCCTCCATACGTTTCTTCATTATCATTCATAATTAATGCATAATGAAAAATGCCCTTTCTTGGGTTATCTAAATTATTTTCTAAAAAATAATCCCAGTATATGTCACGCATTTCTACAAAAGATGATGTTGATTTAAAAGAAATTTCTTCACCTCCACCAAATTCTCCTATGTCAATATGCAAATTTATTTTATGTTCTTTAAAAATTGAAATTGCTTCGTTGATATATTTTTGTGGTAATCTATTTGATGCTTCAGAATCTTTACTTTGTAACCAATCTAATTCAATAAATACATCCTTATAAAATGGGTTTGAACCATATGAATCAGTGTAGCATTCTTCGAAATTATTCAACGAGTCTTCATCAGGATCAAGATTTGCATGATCATCCCACATTGTTTTATCATATCCATATCTTTCTTCCCACCAATCAGGTAAACCATCAGAATCAATGTCTATTTCATCAAATTTAATCTGTTCAAATCTTTCAGACGTATATTCAGATTTTGTAAAAACGTCTTCTGTTAACCAATTAGAGCCTATGCTTTCTATTTGCTGTTTACTCCACGGATAAACCTTCAAACTTTTTATTCTAAAAGAAATCTTATCTCCTTTTCCAAAAGAGGTAAGCGAAGGTCCTGTTTTATGTGCCCACCAGTTATTTCTAAAATCACAATTTGAATCTTTGTCACATTCAACTCCAAAAAGCATGCTATTTTCTATATTACTATTTTGGATTAAGCAGTCGCTTTTTTCAATGAAAAAAGCTGTTCTAAAACTATTTTTAATATCACAATTTGATACAACAATGTCTTTTGAATCTTTTATAAGAAACGTATTATACATGTTATAATGCAAATTACAATCAAAAATATTCAAATTAGAATTTTTTAGCTTTATACCTGCACCGTTATGATCAATGTTACAATTACTAATTTTATTTCCAATGCAATTAAAAAGCCAGCAACCTCCACCATCTTGGTTGTTATCAGAAATTGCACTATTAATAACTTCTAAATTTTCTGAATTTCTTGCGTAGATTCCTAATCCATTTGTATGAACGTATGAATCTTTAATAACAATTTCACTTGAGTCGAATAAATGAATGCCAAATGCACTGTGGTGAAATTCCGAATTGCTAATAGTATTTTTTGATGAACTGTAAAAATATACTCCTTCCCCATTTGTATGAAATTTACAATTCGAAATAATA
>JAEOTN010000437.1 GCA_016839865.1 Promethearchaeota archaeon
CAAAATAATGTTTTTTTTGATAAGATATCAGTTCCTGATGAAAAAATAATCGGTTTTGGTATTGTAACAGATTTGAATACAGCAATTCTTAATCCACAAGAACTCACTTATATCTCAAAGTATTTTCCTAGTAAAATTGCGCATCTAGTAGATTTTGCGATTAGAACAGAATTTTGGTCAAAAAGATACGGTAGTGAATTACTCATCCATTTCGAAAACAGATTACGAGAGAAAAATTACGACTTTCTCTATTTAGAAGTAAACTCTACAAATACTCGGGCATTTGGTTTTTATGAACGTTGGCACTTTGAAGCTATCGGTAAGATCCAAGCCTATTACAATACTGGTCATGATGCTCATCTAATGATGAAACAATTGGAAAGATTTTGAGAAACAATGTGAAACTACACAATTATTTAGGAATTTCGTAATTAGATATCTTGATATTTTCAAACATAAACCATAAAAAAGTGAATAAAAATGTCTGATAAACCTAAAATTACGAATGAAGATTTAAAAGAGGGAGCAGAGAACTTATCAAAAGTCTCTGAAGAAGAACTAAAGCGTCGTGAAGAAGAAAAGAAGAAACGAGCAGAAGAACTTGAAAAAGTGAAAGCTGCTTTAGAAAAATCTGGACAATAAAAACTAGTACGTGGATTCTATCTTTTTTTCTCGATTTTTGTAATGTTTTTTTTTGTTTTTTTGTAATCGTAAGATACATTAAGTTTATACAATTGTAGAAGTTGATCTCATTGCAAATCCTTCATAGTGATCGGAAAGGGGGAGAAATTAAAGTCCTTATTGAGGAACTTGAGGATTTATGGACCTTATACAATATTATAAAACCGAATGATTTAGTTAGAGCTCGAACTTTTCGACGTGTTGTTCTTAGAGACGGGGATTCAGGAGATCGTCGACCGATGTCATTACAAATTTCCGTTGAAAAATGCGAATTCCATGAATATTCAAACCGTTTACGCGTATTGGGTCAAATACGGGATGGTCCTGATGATCTGGTATCTATTGGACAATATCACACTCTTAATCTCGAAAAAGGAACCAAGGTAACAATATTAAAAGATAAATGGTTCAAACATGAAATCAGACGATTGGAAAAATCAACGGGATTATCTGCTAATAAAATAGTACTTGTTACAGCAATTGAATCAGGATTATCCACAATTGCACTTCTTAGTAATTATAGTGTTTCCATCATCTCCACAATTCGTCACAATATCCCTGGAAAAAGGTACAAAAACCAGTCAAAAAATAAGAACAAGGAAGAAGAAGAATTTTTCATATCGGTTTCAAAAGTCGTGATAGAAAATTTGAGAAATCAAGCAATATCAATGAATATAACATGTGGTCCTGGTTTTTTAAAAGAACAATTCTCTCAATTTCTGAAAGAACAACTTCACAAGGAAAAACTTGATGTAGAACTCAGAATTGCGAGTGCTAGTTCTGCTACAGTGAGTGCTATAAATGAAATAATGAAAAATGGAACGATTGCAGAATTTATCGCAGATCATCGATTAACTCGAGAAACGCAATTGATGAATGACTTTGTGGAACGATTAGGTAAAGATAATGGACAATTTTCTTACGGATTTGATGAAACTGTTGCTGCAGCAAAGATGGGGGCTATTCAGGACTTATTAATAACGGATCTAGTATTAAGATCACGAATAAACAAGGATGAGAGAAAAAATTTGGAAGAACTCTTCTATTTGGTGGAAAATGGAAGAGGAGATATCCATATCGTATCCACACTTCATCCTGCGGGGGAACAACTTCAAAATTTTTCAGGAATAGCGGCATTGTTGAGGTTTAAACCCCGATGATTCTTGTTGATGAGCAATCTGAGATTCCATTATTTGGTCTAGATTTCCTTGGGATTTTAGATCGCGGCACAAATTTACTTGAAATTAAACCAATCACTCTGTGCAATTTACGATGTAAATATTGTTTTGTAAATGCCCGTTATACAAATTCTACGACAACTTCAGACTCAAATTGCTTCATCTTGGATTTAGATTATTTAATTCATTGGTTAAAAATAGCAATAGAATGGAAAAAATGTGATGATTTGGAGATACATATTGCACCATATGGTGAATTTTTTCTCTACCCGCAGTATTTAGAGCTTATTCGACAAATCCGTCAATTTACTCAAGTTAAAATTATTTCAATTCAAACAAATGGTACTCTACTAACGAAAGATATAATTCTTCAGTTGGAAAAAGCAGGTGTCACACGTTTAAATATATCAATAAACGCGATAGATGAGAAGAAAGCTAAAAAGCTTAGTGGAGTTCCATATTATGACGTGGATAGATTGGTGGACTTATTTAACTTTATAATCCAATCGAATATCGACCTCCTCATAGCCCC
>JAEOTN010000438.1 GCA_016839865.1 Promethearchaeota archaeon
ATTTCGTATTTTATTTTTCATTTCAGCCATAAAACTTGTCATGTTTTTGTTCAAGTAAATTTCGTGATATTTGATTTCAGCCATAATTTTGTTCTCCTTATTGGTTTTTATATTATTTTCTCAGTGTTTGCACTCTTTTAGAGTGATTTCTTAGATCTGACATAAAACTGGGCATATTTTTATTAAGATAGATTTCATGATATTGGGTTTCAGACATTTTTTTTTTCACCTATTGAGTGTGTTTTATACACATTGAGTGTTATGAATATGTTATGAATGTGTATATTTAAAGTTTTGCACATCCAATACACACTGAGAAAATCGAAGTTCATTAAAAATGAAATTAGGTGAATAAAATCAACTTAACAAAAATTGAATACGCATTGGAGATAAAAAATCATTGATCAAGTGAATAATTTTGACTGGTATAATTTTCTTTAATCCTAACTTTACCTTCCTTTAATTCTGATGCTAGTTGTCCGCAGTTCGATCCAATCTTGTTTTCTTCCATTTCTCCAATACTCACAATTGTTTCGAAACCCAAACTCCGAAATCGTTTCGCTAACTTAATAAAAACTGATATCCACTGGACAATTCTTTTACTTTCGTAGCTTGAAATCAGCTGGAATCTATATAAAAGATATTTTTCAATCAAGATGCAAAAGTGGATGCGATTTACTAACAGCTTGAACCAATCTGCTTTTCTTTTTGTTTCTCAGAATTCACACATTGAGAGAATGGTCATTTAACGAAAAATTCTAGCAATATAGAATAAACACAATTTATAAACTAAATTTCACAGTTGAACCTTGGACAATAATGGAACTTGGACCGCCATCGGATAGATCCCCAGCTGGAGTCAATATCTATCCAATAGTTTATTGGACAACATATGCTTTTGCGATGATATCAGTTGTGATAGTGGTTCTTTCATTATTATGGTATTTAAATGCACGAAAAAAATTTTCATCCCCGATTGCAAAAAAGAAAATATCAGCCGTGGGATTAGTAACTATATTTACTGTTATTCTCGCCATCATCCAGCTTTTAATGTCGGTATATCGTTTAGAGCTATTATACAACTTTTCCTTCTCGATATTGATTATTTCATCAGTTATCCATGGTTCCAGATTAATTGGTAGGATTATCGTTTCTTTTTCATATAGGACTAAACAGAAAAAAACTACATACAATCCTCTGGTTACTCTGATATTACCGGCTTATAATGAAGCCAAAGTAATTGAAAAAACCATCAATTCTCTATTGCGCTTATCCTATAAAAATAAAGAAATTATTGTGGTTGATGATGGTTCAACTGATGATACTCTTAAAATAGCAGAAGACATTGCCCGAAATGCCCCGATTACTGTCATATCAAAACCTAATGGTGGAAAGTGGAGTGCCTTAAATACGGGAGTGGAAAAAGCGAATGGGGAGATACTTATCTGCATCGATGCAGATACCCTTCTTGATAAAAATGCCATCGAACCCTTAATTCCATACTTTGAAGATAAAAAAGTTGCAGCTGTGGCAGGAAATATTAAAGTGGGGAATCGAAAAACTGGTTTAACAAAATTACAAGCACTAGAATATGTGTTAGGTCTTAATATTCAAAGGAGAAACGAATCTATTATCGGTAAATTATCGGTTGTTCCTGGTCCGTTAGGAGCATTTAGAAAGTCTGTAGTAGAAGAAGTTGGGAAGTATTCCAGGGATACTTTTGCCGAAGATGCAGATTTAACTCTGTCGATATTACGAGCAGGATATAAAATAAAATATGAAAAAAGAGCGATAGGATATACCGAAGCTCCATCAACGTTGCTAGATTTAGGTAAACAACGATACCGATGGTATAGAGGACAGCTACAGGTGATGAAAAAGCATAAAAAAGCAATATTTAAAGTTCCTTGGGTTTTTTTTGATGGAATACTTCTCTCTTGGTTTTCATTCTTTTCATTGTTGTGGTTATTTATTTTAATGTTTAATCCCTATGCGGCATTTAATGTATTTCAACCTGAAGCATTACCCCCAGCTCATGCACAACCTCCACCACATGCAAGGGTGAACGAAAAAGTGTTTCAGTCAATTCCCTTGTTGTACATATTTTTATTTTTAGTAATTGAAGGTATAGAATTATTTATCGCTCTATACGCTACTATGATAGACGTAAAAGAAAAACCAAGATTGGCTCTGAATATTCTTTTTTATAAACTCTTATACATGAAGCTACTCGACACGATTAGAATATTCAGTCAAATAGAAGAATTTCTCAAATATCCTATGAAATGGGAGATAGCTGAAAGAACTGGTAAATTTGATAACAGAACTTGATGTTTAACTTATTTATATATAATTCAGAGATCCATTGAATAATCCTGGCTTGTATAATTTTGTTTAATTCGAACTTTTCCATCCACATATTCAGATGCAAGTTGACCACAATTAGAGCCTATTTGATTTTCTTCCATTTCTCCAATACTCACGATTGTTTCGAAACCCAAACTTCGAAATCGTTTCGCTAACTCGAGGTCATGCTTATTTTGTTCTGTTATTTGAGAATTTAATTTGAACATTTTTGCTTTATTAGTAGGATTCACAGGTGTTAACTTAATTAGAAATTTATTCGGGCTAAAGAATTCTGCAATTTTGGTAGGTTCAATTACTGAATCTTCTGCTACTGCAAAATTCAACGTGATTTTTCTATCTCCTTCCACAAACCAGCGCTCTCCATATGCTGCAATTTCTGAGAAGGACCAAATTTCTTTTGGGATCCATATCTTTCGCACTTCGGGATCAGAACTATGCAGGGAAAACTGAAGTTGAAATTGACCGTTTGCATAAAGGTTATTCTTAACTTTGAGTAATTGGTCAAAAAATTCTCCCGCTTGAACGGGTGCAACCGTGCTAATTACGGGTAGTAATCCTGGAGCTTGATATATATAGGGAAGTTCTTTTAGTAATGGAATCACATCTGGATTGAGTGAAGGTTCTCCCATCCGGGCAAACTGGACTTTTAACTTTTTTACGCCAATTTTCTTATCCGGAAAACGTTTACTAATCATATGGTCGATTTGAGCAAGCATTATATCTTTGGTTACATGGCCATGGTAATATTCCCCTGAATCGCACATTACACATTGCATTGGGCATCCATAAAGCGTACTTAAAATTAGCACCCATTTCTCGTCTCTTGGAATTGGAGGTTGAACGCTTTCGACAAACTCTAAGATTTTCTCTTGATTTTTAGCAACATATAATATTGCAATATCATCCTTCCCATAGGTTCCGAGAATTTTTAGTAGTGCTGTTGACATAGTTCTTCCTACCTATTCAAATTCATGATTGTTTATGAAGCATTGCAGTTATTTGCATTGCCGTTCTAATCCCGTCTGCCATAGCAATAGCTAATTGTCGGTATTTGTCGTTTTTAATATCTCCGATTAGCCATAAATTTGGGATATCAAGATAATTTGGTGCCATCTCCTCGGATAGGAATAAATTGTTTGGATTTCTCCCAATTGCAACAAAAATAAGGTCATATTCTTTATCATAAGGTTTATCTCGTGATTTTATCGATATTTTTTCTGAGTCCACTATGAATCTCAGTTCATCAATTGAAATGTTGGAATAGACTGATATATTTTCATTTTTTCTTACACGCTGAATAAGTAGAGGTAAAGCTTTAGATTTCTCGGATCTTTGAAGAATATCTATTGAATTATTTGAACGAGACAAATTTAAGGCATAATCATATGCTGCATCTCCACTCCCAATAATTCCAATATGTAGGTTTTCAAGATTTCCTGTAAATTTATAC
>JAEOTN010000439.1 GCA_016839865.1 Promethearchaeota archaeon
AAAATTCAGAATGAAAGCTTTCTATGAATATGGTTTTGTGAATAACTACACTGAATATGAGAGTACGAAAACAGAAATTAAGTTTAATACCAAAACTGAATCAACTCCTAAAGGATTCGAAACGACACGATTTAGACAGTATTTACGCAAAGAGAGTGACATAAGATTCACGATAACTCTAGATACTTCCACGGGAGATGAAGATTTCAAGAAATTCTATGAAAGTACCTATGAAAAAACAAGATAAAAAAAAGATTGAATCAGTAATCAGATTCTGGTAAGTCTTTGACTTTAACTTTGGGAGGTCGTTTTCGCATTAGATTAGAGAAGTGATCCATATTTGTTCCTCGATTCGCTGCAAGGAATTTCACAGCGTTTTCTGCAGTCTCCTCATCATGAACTACCTTTGAGACGCCCAATAGGACAGCAAGTGGGTCATCATAACCAGGATACAATAGGTTCCGGCCTACCATACAGCCGCGAACATTAGGACCTGCGCCCATTCCTTTCTCGAAGTTTTCAATGATATCAGTAGGTTTTCCTGTAGATGCACCCCCCAACAACAGAATCGGATTGGATGTGGAGCGCGCAATCATTTCAAAATTATCCACATAAGGAATTTTTAACCAGGTCCGTTCAGAAGTTCCCCCCAATGCGGTTGCAACCCCGATAGTTTTAATTAACTCTTGATAATCCATTTTGATTGCATAACCATCGCGAGTTTGACGAACAGGAAGAGGTTCTATATATGCTTCTAATTTGTACTCTTGACAATCTCGAACCATGTTTGCGACGCGTTCAACAGTTTGCTGCGAATATCGAGCTTGTGGAGTATCCAAATCTATCCGAAACATCATTTTTGCGCCATCCAAATTTCGTTCTGCGAGTTCTTTCACTTGATAAGCGGTAACTCGGTCATCCATTTCATACATGGAACCGCTAAGCCCACCTCTATTCGTGCAACCGACAAGAATTTTGTTATCAATGAAGGATTTTCCACCAGAATCCTTATACAATCGATTCAATACCATCAAGTCATCCATAATATCGGGAGTAGTCATGATTCCATCCACTCTATTATCTATCAAACAACGTACAATTCGTCCAATGTATTGTTGTCTATCTCCCATTAAGATCGGATCGTTTTGAACATTGGTTACATATCGTGCGGGATGATCAGCAGCAATAAGAACTAGATTGGAATCATAAGGTCTGTTTCTTTGTTTCCGGTTTTCATATTCTTCCATGATAACTTTTGGAGCACGAATTTTCTCTTCAGCAATTTTGAAGAATACCTTTTCGGGAAGGAAACGACGGGTCTTAAATCTGAATCCACCCAATGCGTAATTTACATCAATCTGTTGAGCAGCTTCCTGATAGGCTGCTATTGCGATATTTACTACACTTTCTGAAAGCTGTCTCCCATGTGGCATAAGTTCGAATCCAACACCTCCTTGGAAATTAACTTCGTTCAGGGTTCGGACGAAATCTGCAAGGATTTGAGGTGTTACGGTCCCATTTGGATAGTCTAAGCTAACGTGCGTATCGCCATAATGAGGATCCGTCTTATCTGTCACAGAATTTGCTATATGGATCCAGTTTAGATAGGGCGCTAGCATTCGGACAGTGCTAACATCTTCATGTGCATAACCATTTCGTAGGAGGAACATATGACTCAAGTCATAAAGTAACCCGAAATTGTGATTTCCATCTTCATCTTTGATGATTTCTGCTAATTCTCGAGCTTCATTAGAGGGACCGATCAATTGTCCTTTCATGTTTTTTCCTTGAGATTCACGGTCAAACGTTTCTAAGGTTATGAGCATTCTTCGCTTACGATTGTATTGTTTATCCATATCAGTTGCATATTCACATAACTCCCGAATGGATTTCAATAATGCATTGAATGCAGATCGTCTTTGTGTTAATCCATTTTCCGTCCCTGGATCTGCACCACTAAGAAAGCAGAATTGTTTTGCTCCGATTTCATAAGCTTCATCCATACATTCCATTAATCTGGCTACAGCATTTCTCCGCTCCAACTCATCTATCGAACTTATATCGGTAGGTGAAATCAGATTATCCTCATTTATAAGTTGCACAGGTTGGGCGCAATATGTTACATGAAACTTGTGTTTTTTATACAGAGAACTCATTTTATCCCGAATTTCAGGATCTTTGATATGAGTGACTTCTATTGCATTGAAAAATCCGGTTTTCTTGATGAATTTTATTGAGTTTCTAAGGTATTTCTCAGGTGCTTCACCTAATTGAGCGGATCTCCCCAATCTTGGGCCTGGAAAGGCCATAAAAGTCACTAATGATTTTAGATTTTTTTCTAGTGCCATTTTTATTTTACCTTTTGTATTCAATCTTTTAATATTGAATTTGGTTATTGTAAACTATCTAAAAATAGGGCCCGAACACGCGTGATCTTATATAAGGATTCACGCGACACACGCGGCTGATGAATTAAAAGGTTTTTTCCCGGACACACCGGCTTTATAATGATAATACTTCTTTCGTCTCTATTGACGAATTCTAAGTATCTTAAGTTAGCGTAATCTAATAAATCTGTCCATTAGAAAAATTCACAAGAGGTTGTCAAACATCATTCCACCCTTGTCTACATTTGATGAATTGATATTATTATAGCTAACAATTAGGTTAACCTTCTACGAATTTCTTAATTCGTTCTAATCCTTCCTCAATTTGATCTTGACTCACACAATAAGAGAATCTTATATATTCTTGATTTTCATCCGGATCTCGTGAACCAAAGAAATTACGTGATAAAATTGCGACATTTTGCTCATCCAGCAATCTTTCTTGGAAATGGGATGCATCCCGCAAATTTTTCTTCCGACAGGCCTCGGTCACATTCACAAAGACGTAAAATGCACCCTTGGGAATCAGACAAGTGATTCCTTCGATATCATTTATCAATTCACAGATTAAGTTACGTCTGCGCTCGAATTGCTGAACCATTGCGTTACTTGGGGCTTTATCCGAATTCATGGCTACTGTAGCAGCATCTTGAATAAACGTAGGTGCGCAGGATATCGTGTTCGTTGCCCAATTTGAGAAATTTCGTATTACTTCTGGATTGGCAATCGCAAAGCCAAGTCTCCATCCTGTCATTGCATAATATTTTGAAAATCCATCAAGAACAATTGTTCTCTCAGCCATATCGGGTAATTCAGCGATACTACGATATCGCAAGTTATCATATACAAGATTGGAATAAATTTCATCGGAGACAATCCATAAATCGTTAGCTAGAGCAATCTCACGTAGTGCTTCAAGCTGATGAGGAGCTAGTACACTACCTGTTGGGTTATTCGGATTGTTAATGATGATCATCCGAGTTTTATCGGTTACCAAATCACGTAATCGATCTATATCAAATCCAAACTCTTCCTCTTCAACAAGTGGAGCAGGAATCGGATTACAACCAAAAACCCGAGCTTGAGATTCGTAAACAGGATATCCTGGATTAGGGTATATTATTTCATCTCCTGGATTCGTACAAGTTAGTATTGAGAAATTTATTACGAGTTTAGCACTCGGTAGAATACACACGTTTTCAGGACCAACAGGAAAATTACGTTCCTCTGTATAATAATTTGCAATTGCTTCTCGTAATTCTGGGATTCCAGATGATGGAGTATAATGTGTTCGATTTGATCGTAATGAATCAATTGCTGCGTTTTTTATGTGTTCAGGTGTATCAAAATCCGGTTCACCGATTGCGAAACTAATTACGTTCTCACGACGTTCGGGTGGAAAACTCTGTATCTGTTGAAGAACACTAAATGCCATTTCAGTGCCTAAATCTTTGAGTCTATTTGCATATTGCATGAGAGTCAATCCTTATTGCTATATACAATACAATGAAATCGCATCTTAAAATCCCAAGCAATACCCCAATATTATTTCTTGAATAATTACAAATAGAAATTTTACTGTACCGTAGTTGATGAGAGTATATCTTAAGAAAAGTCATTTCAAAGATGGCGAGTGGTGTTGTTTAAGTTCATTATTTGAACGTGGAAAGCGAATTGAGGGGACAGCTGTTGATGATATGGCAGAAGATGATTGGGCATATTTAGATTTCCGAGTGAAGTGGAAATTTTCAAAAGGATTCGAGGCACCTATGGCGGAAATCAACTATCTAGAATTGCACATTCAGCATCCAGATGACTCTGACTGGACGATTATAGATAGTAAGGGAGATTACTTTAAAGATAATCCAGTACACTATCCTGTAAGTCCTAATGAGAAATTTTTCGCTGCAATGTCTTTAAATCGAAATAAAATAGATGAAAGCAAGGATTGGGACTACTTCTTATGGATCTTCAAGCGTAAGCAATCAACATGGAAGTTAGTAAAGAAAATTGAAGTGGATACATGGTTTCGGATAATACAATTTTCTCCTAATAATCAAGAACTACTCGTGTATAGTTATTGGAATATTTTTCTAGTTGATCTAACTACGTTTCAAAAAATTAGCTTATTCAAAATACCTCCTCAAACTAAAGTGCCACCATTCTTCTCTAATACACATTATTCTAATGATGGTAAGTATATCATTGCCGTTTATATAACTGAAAATGAAAAGACTGAATATCATTTAATAGATATAAAGTTTAAAAAATCTGCAATTCTGAAAAGAGGTATGAATACGATAGGATTTCCTATACCTAAGGAATTAAAGTTTCCGCTCCTGGTGAATACAGGCACAGTCACTATTACAATTAGTCAAAAATAATTACTTTTTCATTAAAAATTTCTTCTTTGGATCTAAGACTTCTGTTTCCAATTGAATATCATCCTTGGATAGAAGCCCTTCTTTTTTAGTAATATTTCCTTTGCTGGGATCCAAAGAGGAAGGGACTAATGGTTCTGGAACTTCAACTGCTCGTATAGAAAGATCGGGTTGATTTAAACGCGAAAGACTATCTTTTATCTGAACTTTTGGATGTATCAGATCTTTATGTCGCATATCATCCACTAGTTTGATAGGAGCTTTGTTAGTTGTCTCTAATCTACAGATGTCGCAGAGATCCCGAATAAATCCATGATGGCAATAATCCATATGTAGATGAACAAGTTTCACCTTATGAAATTTTCGGATATGAAAATATGGTGTGATAGGGGGATTTTCCTTAGATGTTTCATTATAATTTCATAAGTCTCTTTGAGTAATTGGAGATGTAAGTCGACGAAAAAGGAAAAACCCTCTTGATAATTAATGCTCTGATAGAGTAGAACAAAGAATTTATATTTCCATAGGTCCTTATGTTTTTAAGCCATTTTTTCCAAACAAACAAACTGAGGGAATGTATCATAAGATGGTAGAAGCGGTACCAAACTTAAAGTTCAAATTAAAAAGTGCACCTATTTTCTATGATTTGCAGTATAAGGACTTAGATAAGCTATTTGTGGTAGAAAATGATGAAAAATATGATATTTTGATTGCACAACCCTCAGATACTTTGAACTTAAATCTTCCATATATCACAAACCTTGCCTACCACGATTATCATCCAATCATGATATTGATTCATGGAAAAAATCATCAAAAACTCGTTCTTCGTTCTACGCATATCCAATCGATGTACGTCTCTCATGGAGATGGTCGAGGAAAGGTACATTTGACAATTGATTATGAGTTTTTTTCTCCCAAAGATGAAATCCTCGAATTTTTCGGCATAATTATGAGTGATTGGATTAAATTGAGATTGAAATTTCGAAATTTCAAGGAAAAAGTTATACAACAAATGCAAAATCTCTTGGATCCTGGAATACAAGATACAGAACACCAAATCCGATGTAAAGAATGTAGATCACTAAAGGTTAAAACGAAAACATCAGATGCAGTTTTATTTGAACAAGAAGAAGTATGCCCGAGTTGTTTAGCTGCTCTATCAAAGAGAATTTCGAGGATTAAAACACAAGTTGATGCATTTACAGCAGATTACGGAACTTTTACAAAAAAACACGATTCGTTAATAAAACAAATGGACTCAGCTATCCAATTCAGCATCAAACAGCGAGATGATACTTCAAAATTATATTTAGGCTATTTAAAAAGTAAATTCATGGTCAATACATTAAAATATCATACTTTGGGACTTCAATCGATGTCACAAATCTTTGAGTTGATTTCTGATTACGAATATGTTCGGCACCTCAATCTACCTCCAGAATTTAGCGAGGACGTGGAACAATGTCTGATAGATGGATATGTAAAAAGTAAAAGACATGTTGAAGCACTAAAAGTAGCAGAGATTGGCTATAATCTGAACCGTAAAGCACAAAATAGCTTCAAAATGGCGAAATCTTTGAATCGGTTGAGTGAACTCTACTTATCTTTAAATCAATATGACGACGCTGAAGAATGTGCTGAACAAAGTTACAATCTGCATGTTAAAAATAAATTCACCGGGCAATCATTAGAACGATCCGCTGAAATTCTTACTCGAATCTATAAAATTAAAGGTCAAGATGATAAGATTAGAGGAATAAAATTACACCGATTCTTCTAATATTCCTTCTACTAATTTATTAAGAAAAAAAAAGTAAAATAGTTGGTGATTTTGGCTTAAATGGAATTTTGATCTGATGCTTTCTTCAAGAGATCGGTTATATCAGACACAATTTTTTTATCAACATATTCCGCATAATCTCCACTATTCACTTCTTTCAACAAACTCATTAGTTTTGAATATGCATCCAAATAATTTCCGAGGGCAATATTTTCTCTCTGTTTATCTAATGCATCTATGTAGGAAATGCAGACATCACATTGTTTTCTAAACGAATGCCATTGATCGAACATATTATCATCATGGACCTTATCAACATATGGAAGGGTTTCTTCTAAATCGTCAAGAGCTTCCTGATATTTCCCTTCTAAAATTTTCTGTTGAATTTTTTTGAAATCGTTACGTACTTTATTTTTCTTCAGTTGTTTCCCAGGTTTTATCACGATTAATATGACAGTAGTCACTGCAATACTTGATCCAACTATAACCAAGATTAATCCTGTTGGAAAGAAAAACGATAATGGATTGCTGTCTCTAGAGTCTTTAATACCATCTCTATCCGTATCTTTATGGAGTGGATCGGTTCCTAAATCGACCTCTTCACCATCTAGTAAATCATCACCATCAGAATCTGCAACACCAGGATCAGTACCATACGAATGTTCATGTACATTAATCAATCCATCTGAATCTGGATCATCTTGTGGATCTAAGATTTTTGCGATGTATATATCTGAGGTTCCATCACGGC
The DNA here is from genome assembly GCA_016839865.1 of Promethearchaeota archaeon. The sequence continues at coordinate 7,303 of JAEOTN010000439.1, forward strand.
TATCGTCGATCGAATTCGATAAAGGAAAATCTGTTGATTCGGTTTCACCTACAATAAGATAATCTCCGTTGCTGTTAGAAGTAACCCCATAGGATGAATCATCATCTGTGCCACCCCAGTACGATGAAAATAATAAGTTTCCACTGAGATCAAATTCTGAAATGAATGCATCCCATCCGGACGTCCTATTTGGATAATATGCATTCATAGTTGGAAGGTTGTTACCAGATGTTTTCCCTGTGACGATTAAGGTATCTTGATCTGTCAAAATGCAATCACCTTGTTCTTCCCTAAGATTCCCAAAATACGTGCAAAAATCAAGAGAACCAGTAGAATTGAATTTTGAAATGATCAAGTTCGAGACTCCTCCGAATACATCATCTTGTGCATTTTTCATGGGAAAATCTGCAGATGTAGTATGTCCTACCAAGAAACATTCCCCATCTTCATTCACTGCCAAATCCGGCTTATAATCATTTTCTGAGCCACCAAAATATGTACTGTAATTCAAGGTAAAATTTGGATTAAGTTTAGTCAGAAAAATATCACTACCTCCAGATCTAGTAGGAAATGCAGGATCTTGTGTATTAAAATTATTTGAGCTTGTTTCCCCAGCAATGTAGCACTCTTCTGATGAACTAACAGCGATATCATAAGCTGCATCAGCGGAATCCCCTCCAATGTATGTGCTATATTCAAGGTCTCCTGACCATGAAAACTTCGAAACAAATACCTCAGAAGAACTTAGAGTTGAATCAAACGCACCCATCATTGGAAAGTTGGAAGAAAGCGTAGTTCCTACGACATAGATTGATCCCTCTGCATCTATTGCTATATTATATCCTATATCTGTATTACTACCACCCAGAAATGTGCTAAAAGCTATAGTTCCATCAGGCTGAAGCTTAGTTACGAAAGTATCCGTTGAGCCACCATTATAGGTATCATCATATGGATCCCCCCAGAGTGTATATGTTGGAAAGTCATTAGTGGAAGATGTACTACCTGTTACAAAGCAATGTCCGTGCTCATTTACTGCTACTGCAAATATGCGATCATTTCCAAATCCTCCCAGATAGGTGCTGTAACTTATCGAAAAATCAGGGTTGAATTTTGTAATGAATGCATCATACGTGCTTCCCTGATGTGAGGAAAGGAGAGCATTTGATGTCGGATAATCTGTTGATTCTGTATAGCCAACGACGTAATATGATCCATCCACTCCTACTTCAATATCAGTCGCTACATCTTGAGAACTTCCTCCAAAATAAGTGCTAAAAAAGGAGGGAGGTGGAGTTTGGGATAAGTTGGGAGTTTTTATATGACTTTCCAAATTAAAAACATGTAAATATCCTCCAAATACTATAGAAAGGATTGTAAAAACAAGTAAAACCTTAATGTGGTTTTTTTTCATATTCAAACCTCGGGACTTCTTAATCTATTATCTGTACGTAATTGATGGTAATAATATTAACTTATATAACAATTTTGAGAGAATCGCGGTTCACTTGAACTACCTCTCCCTAAAGGAAGGGGATTCATAGGTTGTTAGCACGTCTTTAACACTATCGGGCTGTTCAAAAGCCCTCTATTCCCTATCCAATTAGATTTGGGAAATTCTTTTTTGAGAATATTATTTGATGCATTTACGTCAGCGTTTAGGACAGAACCGCACTTGGAACATACATATAATCCTCTGAATTTTCTATTAGATTTCTTCACTATCCCGCAACAACTACATGTTTGAGAAGTATATTCTTCGCTTGTCCTTATGACTTTAATACCAACCATTTCTGCCTTGTATTCAATTTGTTGGATAAGTTTAAGAAAGGGGATTAACACAAAATTTTGATTGTTCTTCTTACCGATATTAATATTCTGTTTCCAATATTCATTGTAACCAATGACTATCGTTCCAATATCATGTTCAACACAATGGTTCACTATTTTTCTTGATGTCTTATGAAAGATATCTTGAATTTTATTATTTCTCTTTCTGTGAATTTTCAAAATTCGGTTTGTAGTATCAGGTTTATTGCAGATTTTAGCCGCAGCCTTATATTTTGCCAACTCTTTGTTATAGAACTGATTTGTACTCTTTAAAACGCCACCTTTGATAATCAATGGATTACTACCAATGTTATCTGACGCAGTTATGACGTTTTCCAAACCCAAATCTACTCCAATTGCATTATTTGGATTCAATTGTAAGTCAATCGGCTCGTAATCGTATATGAGTTCAATAGTATATCTATCAGCAAAAGGAACAATCCTGACACCTTTCACGTTTTCAATATCGGTTTTAATCTTCGGAAAACCAGATCTCAGCATTTTTTGAGTGAGTAAAACAAGACCCTCTTTGTTTCTAACTTGCAAAGAAGTAAAATAGACAAGGTTTTTTCTATTTTTGCGTTTGTAATATGGAAGTTTGGGTATTGCTTTAAATTTCGAAGGATCTTTCTTCCAAGACTTAATTGCTTGAAAGAAACCTTTGAAGTTTAGATCTACTTGTTTCAAAACTTGCTGAGGTGGGTGAGAACCACATTTATTGTGTAATTTGATATAGGCATCATGTTTCCTGAGCAATTTCCACAATGTATTATACCGAAGCCATTTCCCATTGGTGAAAAATTGCTGTCGAACCTCATACGTTGCAACATTAAACAGATTCTTGGAAAGGAAGGTTATCTCATCCAAAAATGGAGATTTTTTCATTTGAATCTGTCGAACAAGTTGCATGATATGTTATGAAGAGTTTTTTTTATTTTAAGTTGATAACTGTTAGAGTTTTTTGAATTTAAAATTGTAATAACCATTTTTTTCCTTGATTCTCAATATTTTTTTCACAATATCAAGACTTCTAGCCTTGGGGTCGCAAAAAAATATGAGGGTGACTAAATGTGTTCGTTCCGGAGATAGCGTTTATTTTACAAATTTTTCTTCGATTTTTTACTACAAAAACTAAGTGATATGAAAGTGTGATTATAGAATGTCATCCTTGTCCCTATTTTTACCCCATATTTATTATAATGAGGAAGAATATTCATATAGAGTTCCAATTGCATTCTTATGGTCAAAAGATGAAAGTTTTGAGAACTATATAATTTTTTCGATGAATATGTCTTGAATTTTATCAAATAGTTGTTTATTTTCACGTATCATTTTTTGAAGAGTTTCATACGTTTTTGGAGAGTTCTGATCTAAATTTTTCAAGAGATTCAACAAATCGAATTCATCTGCATTTTTTGGAAGTGTTTCTCCAAATTCCTGCAGTTCGTTCACGAATGTGGTGATCTCATTATCTCCTAATAATCGATATATCTCTTCAATTTCGTTCTCATTCAATTTTACTTTCTCCAATAACGAGTCAATTGCATTCAAGCTACTAGACTTTTTCATAATATCTTCCCTTATGTTTGAATTTAAAATACACAAGAATTCGTCAGATTTCCTTTATACGTTAAAAGGATTGGATTTTTTACTAAATATTCAAACACAGTGTTATGGCTGAGATAAGTAAGAAAAAAATTTGGATATGGGCTATCGTTATAAGTGTTGTTTTGGTTGGTACAGGTTTGGGAGTAGGAATCCCACTATATAATTACATAAAAAATAGGCCAGATTTACCAGAATATCAAAACGTTACAGTTCAGGAAGCGAAGACTATGATTGATGATGATGTTACTTATCCTAACCTTATCATCTTGGATGTTCGTACTTTAAGCGAGTATGAATCGGGGCACTTAATCAATGCGACTTTATTAACATGGAATTCAGTTAATTGGAGTTTTGATGGAGGAGAAAGTGTATTAGTGGGAAATGAAAGCACAAACATTCTTGTTTATTGTAATTCAGGCACTCGTAGTGCTCGTGCATCCCAGTTTTTATTAGATGCAGGTTTTACACAGATCTTCAATATGTGGGGCGGAATTCAGGCATGGAATACCGCAGGATATCCAACTACAACTTAGTGCTTTTTTCGTACTCCGAGTGCATTTAACTCCAATCGCTCTTTTTCTGCTAATTGAATCCCAGGTAAGGGGAATCGATTATGAAGTTTTGATATTTTTGACAATTTTTTCATGAACCAGAGCATTGGTTTGGTGATGAATTTACTAGGTCCAGAGATATTAGCAGATTTTTCGAATAATTCTATACCATAATCATCAAATCCCCCTAAGGCAGCATAAAGTGGCGTATATATGAAAATCGGGTAGAAGAATAAGCTAAAAAGAAAGATTACAATCCCTACAGAAATGGATATTACTGGGATTTCCAGTTGAAATAACGGAACCATAACAAAAGCTCTGAATATTACTAATAATGGTATTGTTACTACTCCGATTATCATGGGAACAAGATATGACTGCCAATAAAATCCAAAAGAATTCCATGGAAGTTTAATAATTTTCTTTTGTACATACCAAAAACGCACGATTACACTGACAGCTTTCTGAAATGATACTTCTAGGACGATGGCTTCCCATGTAAATCCTAATTTGGCTAGGAGGAATACAGTGAGGATTTTGACCGGGATTTGGATTAAGTCTAATAACACTCTAGCAAACGGTTTGTTTA
>JAEOTN010000440.1 GCA_016839865.1 Promethearchaeota archaeon
GAGATGGAATCTAAATCTCAGGGTACCACACTATTGAATATTTTTTTTATGGTACGCACTTTAGCACCAAAAAAATACAAGATCCTTTTACGGCAGATTGCTAGAAATGTGATTCTTAAAACTACATTAAAAATTGCAGGAAGAGGAATCGAAAAAGGGATGAAGCGTGTAAGAGTTCCTTACTATCCAGGAATGATGGAATTTGATTTGAATCAAACTTTGATGAACATATTGGAAAAAGGAACATGCCAATGTATCTCATATAGAGATATTGTGGGGATTGAACGAAACCAACTGAAAAAAAACATCGTACTTATTTTGGACACAAGTGGTTCAATGTATGGAAAATCCTTGGTAAATGCTGCGTTAACGACAAGTCTTTTGACCTATACAATGCGTAAACATAAATTTGCAGTGATTTTGTTTAATTCAAGCAGTATGATGTTGAAATCTATGGATGAAGATATCTCCCAAACTCCAATCACGAAACTTATTGATGAGATACTTGATTCAGAAGCAGTGGGATTTACAAACATTGAAAACGCATTAACTAGAGGATTAAAAGAGTTAGATCGCGTGAAAGGGAAGCGCAAATTCGCTATTCTTATTACAGATGGCAATTATAATCGAGGAAAAGATCCTAGCTTAATTGCAAAAAGCTACCCTAAATTACACGTTGTAGTAATGCCTCCTGAGAACAAATTACGTTATGAGGGTTTGAAAATTTGTAGAAAGATTGCAGATTCAGGGCATGGAAAATTTTATCCCGTTTCAGAATTTAAAGATATTCCTCAAACCTTACTACATATACTTCGAACTAATTAATTGTTCTAAACTTTTTTAAGCATAGTTGATCCAATTTGGATCGTTGAATATGAAAATCACAAAAGTTGAGTTATGGCATCTTAACATACCATTAAAAAAACCATTCTATCCTTCTTGGATTCCTGGATATCCTCAAACACACAATAGATTCACTTTATTAAGATTATCTACAGATGATGGATTCACGGGACATGCTGCTGGTGTAGCATTTGGTGAGGAGCGTGAAGGACTAGGCGGATTACTTGCTCCTTATTTATTGGGATTAGATCCAACTGATGTAGAGTTAGGACACCAACGAATTACTGAGGGAAGCTTCTTAGGATGGAGAAATTTTTGGATGGAAGCAGCATTTTTCGATATTAAGGCACAAGCAAAAGGTGTACCAGTGTGGAAGATGCTTGGAGGAGAAAAGAAACCTGTCCCTGTGTACTGGAGTACAGGAGAGGTATGCAGACCTAAAGAACACTCTGAAACCATCAAGCAAGCCCATAATGAAGGATATAAAGCAGTGAAATTACGCGTACATGCAAAAACACTTGAAGAGGATGTAAAAATAATCAATGAAATCCGTTCCATGGTGGATCCATCCATTCGGTTAGGTGTGGATGCAAATCAAGGATGGCGGGTAACAATTGTAGATCGAACTCCTGCATGGACACTTCAAAGAGCAAAAGATTTTGTAGATCAGATTGAACAAAGCAACATTGAATGGTTGGAAGAACCTTTGGAGATGCATATGTATGAAGAATTATCCGAATTGCGTAATTATAGCAACAAGACGAAAATAGCGGGAGCTGAATTAAACTCAGGTTGGCATGAAGCTCGCATGTTTTTACATTTTGGTAGCTATGACTTGTACCAACCTGATTGTACAGTGTTTGGGATTTTAGATACACTGAAAGTAATCGAAGCATGTAATAGTGATCCGAAATTGTCATATTCACCACATACATGGACAAATGGGGTCGGTCAATGGATAAATATGCATTTATTCGCATTATCTGATTATAAACATCCACTGGAATTTCCTTATGAACCTGGTTCTTGGGAACCTAAATATCGAGACGGTATATTAAAGACCCCTGTATTCCCTGAAGATGGATATTTAGAACTTCCTATGGATCCTGGATTAGCAATTCCATTGGATTGGGATAAAATCAAAAAATATGGCAGAAAATTCTTCTCAATGACCGAAGGAGATTTATCAAAAAAAGTGATCAAAGAGAAAGGAATTTTTACTGCAATAAAGCTTAAGAAACGAAAAGATCAAGAGAAAAAATGAACTTTTTTTCGGTTCTTCTTATTTTTTCAAACTAAATTTTTATTATTAATCCGTATTATGTTATCAAAATACCTCCTAAATTGATAATTCAATGTGAGAATCATTACATGAAAGAAAAAGCTAAGAAACGGAATTCTTTGAAAAGCCAAAATTTATCACCACAGGAAGAAAAATGGAAAATCACAGCTTTTTGGTTTTGCGGGGGATTCTTGACACTATTTATTGCTGAATTGGTTATTTACTTGATAATTTGGAATATTAATGACTGGACTTGTGTACTACTTCTTCAGATAATTCTTATCATGCCTGCGTATTTATCCAATGCTGGAATGTTAATTTTTGGGAAGGGTGGAAAGCCATTAGATAAGGGAAAAATATGTAAAGATGGCAATCGCTTGTTTGGTCCCGGAAAAACTCTAAAAGGATTGATTTTTGGACCATTATTTGGAATTGCGATATCATTAATTATCCATGCGATATTAATCGGAACATGGTCTGGAATCGAGAATATAATCCTTTCATTTTGGGGTGGAGAGAGAGAATATATTTTATTTAACAGCACACCAGATGTGGCGGTTAATTTATTTAAAGTATATATGACAGGAGCCCGTTCAAATGAGAAATTATGGATAGGGATATTAAAACTAACTCTCAGAGTAGCATTAGTTTCATTTGCTGCTGCGGGAGGAGACTTATTAGGTTCATGGTTAAAACGAAGAGTTAATAAAAAACGAGGAGAACCATTTTGGGGGGTTGATCAATTAGATTTTGTTATTCCAGTCCTTCTCATAGCTATTCCATTTATCCCATTAGATAAAAGCATCTTTGCGGTGTATATATTCATTCTTATTTTTACACCATTTATGGCTCTTATTTCTAATGCAATCTCATTTTTTGCTGGCTTAAAGAATGTTCCGTATTGATACTATTCATCTGGTTGTTTCGATTTTGGTTTGAGTAAACTAGAACGAATACTTTCAAAAGGAGATTCTTTTCGATCTTCTTGATCTGCGTAGTAATCTTTTCGAATAACCAGCCAAAATCCTCCTAAACCAATAAGTTCAGAAATTAGACCTACTATTATTATAACTCCTGGATTTGCGCCACCAAGAAACATAAGGATTGCTAATAAGGGGCCTAATATTAAAAGTAAACCAGAAACTGCACCTTTAATTATGAGAGGGAAATTTGTCTTGATTCGATTGAGTAACTTTTGAAAGGAATTTGCCAGAATTTGTCACATCCTAGATGAATGATAAAAAATCTATAATTCATCATTTTTTAAGATCGTGGTTCTTTTTATGAAAAATCAAAGGTTCTTTTTGAATTTCTGGTAGAGAACTTTATCGAGTTTTTTACCAATGTTATCCGAAAGCTGATTTGCTATTGTCCAACGTTCCCCTTCAATGATTTCTTTATCTATTTCAGTTTCAGTTAAAGTTTTACCAACCCGTTTAGAAACCTCTTTAATGACTAACTCATACACTTCATTTTTTACTGAGTCTCTAGTTGGGAGATCAAAAGCAGGCCATTGTTTATGAATGCAGGATAACGCGAAGTAATAATAATCCGTAAATAGCTCTGATGTAGTATTTGTTCTCAATTCACTATGATTTTTCATATTTTCCGAGCAAGTTTTCCCATCTTTTTGTTTATTCCAATACAGCGTAGTAGGGGTGATACCTTTTGATGTAATACGCATCATACTAGATGTTACACGGCGTTCAATCCAATCTAGAGTGTGTGATTCTTGGTCTTTGCGAATTTCTGCTTTTTTCTTTTCCCGTTTTTGGAATTCTACCCGCTTAGCTTCCTCAACTTGAAGTTTACGTTTCTCATGAAGCATTTTATAACGTTCAAGTAGGTCATAAGCAAGGCTATATGAAATAGGAGAAATCATGTCAGAGGGTAGTTTTAAATCTTTAATACCTGTATACACTGAACTAGGTTGAGTTTCCAGTGATTTAACAGCATCAGATAATTTAGTATCTAAGAAACGGGCAAGAATAAAGCCATTTACTAAAAAGGGGTCACGTTCTGCATTAAATACAATGGTTAGTTCTTTTTGGCGGTTAGTTATTCTTTTGATTACCAGTTCCTCTATTTTAACAACCACCCATTCTTGATCTTCTGAATGTTCATGTAATTTCTTGATTGCCATTAAAAAGCGCGATTGATCTTCTTTCACTTTATTATATGTTTCCAATATTCTACTGATTTGCCGAGTAACTTTTGCTAACATCCTAAAATAAATCTCTCGGCACAAATTTTCTAATATATCATCGTGATCATAGAATAATATCATAGAGGCAAGGTTGGTAATAGGAGTTTCTTTCAGTATACGCTGTTCAATTCGTAGTTTTTTGTGATAAAATCGACGTAAGTCTACAGCACTCATTCCAATTCTAGAAGCAATATCTGTAACTATGGTATTATTTTCTGGTTCTGCAGTTTCCATCAAATCTTTTAGTGTTAAATTTTGGATTCGTGGATTTATGCTTTTAATCTTTACAAGTTCGGATTCTGCATTTGCTAAAGGATTATTTACGGGATTGCCTATTTTTATGAGATCCATTTTGTTAATTCCATAAGTTTTAAGGAACTGATGGACGCGTTTTTTATCCACAGAAAATAAGTTTACAAACTCAGGAACATCAATAACTCCTAATCTTTTGAAAAACAATGTAGTTTCGTTGAAATTATACTCAAGTAAACACTCAAGAAAGTAAATCAGGTAATTGGCTGTCTTATCTTTACTAATTTTTAAAATTTGACCCTTTATTGCATCTAAAATCATGCGCTCAAAAGTTTCATAATCTCGTTTACGCTTATTAGTTTGGGCGAAACTCCTAATTAATTGTTCACGGAATTTAATAGCGTGCTGAAATGCCTCCAAACCTAGTGATGAAGTTGGGAAAATTTCTAGTATTGTTCTCATGATTTGGTTTAAAATTAAGTGCATAGGCATAGTTTCGAATTTTAAATCTCGAATATTATCAAATTCGAATTTAGCTTTCATTTCATTTTGAACACCATTGAGGACAGATAATTCAAGATAATGATCAATATTTTCGTCTTCTACTAATTCTTCTTCAATTGCTCGACCAATGGGTTTAAAGTCTGAAGATTTTTTAATTATAGCCCGTCGAACCTGTTTTGAGATACCTAATAAATCTCCTGTATAATCAAAGAAGTATACTATGGGGAACTTATACAATATTTGATTTAGTTGGGTTTCCAGAGATTTTCGTATCTGTTCACGCTCGTTATCATGAATTTCACCTTTTAAGTTAATTATTGTATTTACGCAGTTCTTCAATAACGTCGTTTCATTTTCCAGAAGTTTCAATTCATAATCAATAGTATCTTTGACCAATGAAGAAAATTCGTTGAAAATTTCTTTTTTTTCTGTCTTTTCAATTAAATCCAACTTATCGGTAGTCACAGAGATATCCATTGGATCTTTTGTATGAATACCCCAATAGTCAAATGCTTGAACCACAGATGATGCAATCAGTAAATTCTATAAAGTATTTTCCTTGCCACATAGCTCATATATCTTGTTCCGTCCTTCTTCTCTTCGAAAATGTGAAATAATTCGTTTTGTGGTCTGAAAAAAAACATCTGAAGATTCTTCAGCAGTTTCCCGTCTTCGAAAGCCTTCTATCATCCTTTTATTCTCCTAATACTTTGATCGTATTTGAAACCAGTTATTAGATAAACTAGTTTTGTAAAAACTCTCCCAGAATTTGAAATCCATACTATATATTAGAGGTTTATCATACTCCTTTTGTTCTCGATTAATTAACTTCAAACAAACGGGGCGTGCTATTAATTTTGAGAAATATTTCAATTCAAATTCATAAACAAAATTGAAAAAATCTAGTTTTGAGTGAAGTTTCTCATTTTCGATTTCTTTTCTTTGAATTTCATATTTCGGTGATAAATATTGAATCGCTGGAACGGATTCCATTGTGTATGATAATTGAGTTACAATTTTCAACATTTTTTGTTTAACATAAGCAGGAAATTCCTCTATAATTCCCAAACTATATTCATATTGTTCAAAAACTAGTAGCATGATTTCCTTTTCCATAGGATCTTCGATTTTTGCAATATAACTATCTAAAATATTCATAAATTGGTCTGGTTCTACATTTTCTTGAATCGATTTATGGAGATATTCCATCAAATTACTCACATGAGTGAATTTAGACCATGATTCAGAATTAGGTATTGTGCGCAAAGACTCTTGATACTGAGCGATCAATTCCAATAAATAATGTTTCCACTCAATATCCAATCCACCAATTCTTTTGCGTAAGAATTGAAAGAATTTGTAGGATATATCTGAAGATGATACCCCTTTTTCCTCATCAATTTCTTTAATGAACCTATTAAGCGTGTTGAATCGCAAGATATAACTTAAAAGGAACTCCAATTGACTACTAGCTTTTTTTAGGTTAGATAAGTGATGGCTTACTTTATCTTGATGTTTTTCTAACATAACTTCGGAAAATGTTATTAAATCTTCGGGAAGTATGGGGATTTCATCAATATAGTTATCAACCGCAATTTGTACAATTTTCCTGAATTCCTCATTTAGTAATTGTCGGTCATATCGAACATAAAACGGATTATTGATGATTCTTTCGTGAAGATTTATAATAAGATGTTCAGCAAATTTATTGATATAACGTTCACCAAGAGATTTTGCAGGTGTCTGTTCTAAATCAAATTCTCCAAATAAATTATCAATAAATCTGTAAAACAGTTTCATAAGATGATTATAGGATAAAAATCGTTCTACATTAGGTTCTAATAAAGCAAAAGACGCCTCCATCATCTGATTGAAGTAATTAACACAAGGTACTATTTCTATCAATCGGACCCGATTTGTATCTTTAAATTTACATTCGTAAATTAGAGTATTTTGTGTTTTTATGATCTCTGCGATGCACTTCTTTTTAATTGGGTCCACGTTGTTGAAAATATCTTTTATTTTTTGAATTATATTCTCCAAATTGGAATTATATCCAGATCTCAAGAACTTATTCATAAATTGGTGAAATTCGATAAAAATATCTTTAATCTCACGTAGATGGCGTTTAATTTCAATTAGTATCTCTTCACTAGAATTCAAATGAGTGATTTTTGCTAACCGAGACTTCAATTCCTCAACAATTGTTTTTATTATTCCAACTTGGACCTCGTTAATACTCCCTGTATTAGCGATAGTTAGTAATTTTGCCCCCAAATCAATTGTTTTTTGGGCAATATAATACCCACTTGGACCAGAAATCTGCCATTTTAAATGGGTCAGTTTGTCTTCCTCGGGCATGGTAAATTGGAGTGAACGAAAAGTTGGAGATTCCGTATTGATTATCCGATCCATGTGATTCCACATCGTTTTATATTTCGATTGTATCTCACCAAACGGTTCCAGATTCATCTCATCGTCTACGGATGTTGTACGTATCCCAACAAGTTTCTTATTCCATGTATGCTCTAATAATTCTCCCTGAACTTTACGAGCAAAACGTTTAGCAAATTTCGTAAGTACTGCTATTTTTTCATGTTGATTTAATTCAGGACGTTCCGTCATTTCTAGAATTTCAAAAAAGAGTTTGGATATTTTCTCAATCGAATCTTGGGATTTGTCCATGTCTAGGAGACTTGTGGTGTAAGTTAACGCCAAAATTATCGTATTTGTTTCTTTATATTCTCTAGGGATCAAAATCATGGATTCTGGCAGCAGTTTTAACGCATCTCGTTTCGGTAGGAAATTTTTTAATTCGAATTCAATAGAGTAGATTTCAGTTCCAGAATAATCTCGAAGCATCGCATTAAAAGCAGTAAGATATTCAAGAACTTTTAAGACCAATTCATGAGTTTTTTCTTTTGTTAATTTTCCTACCCCAATAATCTCGCCAACATCTAAATTCTCTTTTCCGGTGTAACCTAGAATCAGCGTTAGTTGTTTTTGAATTTCTTCAATAGTTGTTAACGTACTCATCTTTTTCCCCTTTATTGATCCACGAAGAAGTAGTAATCACTAGTTTAATGTATTGAAACATTGATTTTTATTTCCTAAATAAATTTAGACGATCTTAAAACCTAGATACTGTAAGAAATTCAAATTAGTCGAATCATAAAATACTAATTTCTTCGCCATAATTTCATTATCATAATAAGAGTTTTTGGAAAAGGATTAGTTGAGTCATTTCATGGAACATGTTTGTCCATTTATTATTTTAGTATCTGGTACTCCAGGAACGGGGAAAAGTACACTAGCAAAACATTTGTGTGCAAGATCTGGGTGGGATACATTTACTTTGGGCGAATTTATTATTGAACATGGATATTACGTCTCGGAAAGTAAAGAGAGGAATACAAAAACAATTGATGTGGATAAAGCAGCACAAATGGGTGCTAGAGAAATTTTGACTAAATTCATAAACTCTTCCGTTGTAATTATTGATTCTCATTATGCAGACATAGTGATGGATGGATTTCTTGATATGGGTGAAAATATGGAGAAGAATTGTGTTTCTAGTTATGTCAAAGAAACAAACATAGCTGGTATCGTATTGCGATGTCATCCAAGGAAATTACAAGAAAGATTAATGGAGCGAAATTATTCACCCAATAAAATAATGGAGAATATTCAAGCAGAGATTTTGTCCGAATCTACACAAAATGTATTGGAAGTATTGTCTGAAGAACTAGTTTTAGAGATCAATACTAGTAATCAATCTACGTCTAATATTTCTACTGCAATTTATGAATGGTATAAACATCATATGGATAATAAAAGTAAGAGAGCCCCGATGTTACAAAATGTGGGTGAAATTGATTGGATTAAAGAATTAAGCAAGGAAGGCACGTTAGAGAAATATTTTGTGAATGATTTTGGTGAAAAAACTCCTATAGAAATGGGAGATTTTGGAGATGATGATGTATGAAGTATGAACTAAAAAAGTTTGATGCAGGAGGTAGAGCGGGATTAATCACTCATAACGGAAAATCATTAATCACTCCGAATATTTTACCTGTAGTTTCTCCTTTTGAAAATCTAATTCCACCTAAAGAACTTTTTGATGAATTTGGAATATCTGCTTTATTTACAAATGCATATCTTCTTTATAATAAAGAAGAAAAAGCCCGAATAGCAGAAAAATCTGGAATTCATGCTTATCTAGATTTTCCTGGATTAATTGCTACAGATTCGGGAGCTTTTCAACACTATATGTATGGAAATAGTAACGATATCACTCCCATAGAAATTGAGCAATTTCAAGAGAGAATAAAATCAGATTTCCCTGTTATTTTAGATGTTCCTGTCCAATTAACGGATTCTCAAGAACAGGCTCATGATAAAGTCATTCAAACAATTGCGCGAGCAAAGGAAAACATTGAAAGAAGGCAAACGAATCATTGTGCGTGGTATGGACCGATTCACGGTTCACGATATCCGGATATATTAAAAGTAAGTTGCGAAAATATGAATGAGCTCGACTTCGGAGTATACGCCATTGGTGGAATCGTGAAAGCAATGAATGATTATGCTTTTGAATTATGCACTGATATTTTTCTGACGGTCAAGAAATACATACGTAAAGATAAGCCATTACATATGTTTGGATTGGGATTACCACAATTTTTTTCACTTGCAGTAGCAACTGGAGCGGACCTGATGGATTCGGCAGCTTACATTCTTTTTGCTAAGGAAGGACGGTATTTCACATTAGAGGGTACAAAGAATGTGTTTGAACTTTCGGAATTACCATGCACATGTCCAATATGCACGTCATACAGTATAAAAGACATTCAGAGCATGTATAAAAATGAAAATAAGCATAAGAAGGGACCAGCGACAAATAAAGGAATTGAATTAATTGCTAGACATAACTTGTATGTGACAATGGGGGAATTGCGAACGATCCGTGGAGCTATACGTACAGGGAATCTGTGGGAGCTGGTAGAACAGAGAATTCATTCCCATCCAAAACTAATCAAAGCTTATAGAAAAGTATCCAAGTATTCAGAAATAATTGAGGAACAAGTTCCTATCGAAAAGAGGAAGGGTTTATTTTTAAACGGACAATTATCCTTAAGTCGACCTATATTCAGACGAATTTCTCAAAAAACTCAGCAAATGTATAAGTTGCATGAAAAATCAGTTGTGATACTCATTCCTGAGTCCCAACAAACATTATTCAATTCTACTGAAGGAAGAGATTGGATCC
>JAEOTN010000006.1 GCA_016839865.1 Promethearchaeota archaeon
AAAAATTCAAAGATTTTTGATTGCTCTTCTTCAGATGCTGTTTTAACCCTGTCAAGAATCGTTATTATTTTGATGGCCTCGTTTTTTAATCCTTCATTACAAATATTGCATAGCGTTACAAAATCATCTTTAGTCAATTTTCTTTTTTCTCTTTCCTCACCACGCTTTCTCTTGTGTGCTTCAATGTGACCTACATGTAAAATGACTTTGTGTCTTGATCTAAAGGGGTCATCATCATCTTTTGTTCTACCACAGATCTGGCATTGATAATTATCTCTTGAAAAAACTTCCACCATTATTCTCTTATTTACTCCTCGACTCCGAATACGATCTGGATTGGGATCCTTTTTTATCAATACCCATTCGTTTACTTTTAATTTTAAACCAGTCCATTTATTGTCCCTCCAGTTGACAATTTCATAACCGTCTTCGTCTCTTAATTCAAAGATTCTCCTAATATTATGAGATATTGGATTTCCGTTTGTTCCTGGAATTTGTGCAAGTTGTTGCGAAGTAACTATGTCTCCTAAATTTATTTGGAACCATTCTAAGGCTCGTTTTTTGTAAGATTTGCCTTCTGTTGCTTTGATGAACTCTTTCAAATCCATCATATACCAATCACTCATTAATCGTTATTCAAATTATTTTTTCGAATATAACGGAATAATAATGTCACACTTAGCTTCATCATTAAAAGTTGAAAACACCTATGCTATGCACAGTAGAATAATAAATTAATTATATACTATAAAAATAATATTAATGAAATCAAGGAGAAGAGAATCACTTTTCGACTATAGCTCCCGCTAAGAGGTATTTTAATGTCTAACATAGATCCTGTGTGGACAAAGCCTATGAAAATAACTACTCGAGCAATGGATCCGCTTGGTATGAGTCGTGTATCCGGTAGAATTACGAACGAGCTCCTTACAGGCATAACCACAATGACATCAAGAGCAAGGTATTACTCGTTTTACATTTGGAACTTGTTTGATGTAAACAAAGACTCCGATATTGAGAGAACTGATCAGTTTACACGAGCCTTTTACAATAGAGAACGAGTCTTCATGATGGCCTGTATCGCCCATCAACACTCAACAGATGATGTAAAACTTGATCATTCCAGCATACTTGGTTCCATTAGAGGACAAAGAGTTTGGAGAGAAAGCAGTAATCGAATCCGGATGACTTTTCCATTTTTAGCCAATCGGCTAGGCGGTTATGGCTATTACTATCGATCATCACTGGCGAATCTTGGATTAACTAAGTATAAGAATGGTAGAGACACTGTAACTGACCTTGGGAAAAAGGTGGCATTATCCTTCGAAAAGTCGATTGAGGACTTAAATTATTCTCGAAACATAAATAGAAATAGCATCACAAAGAAATATTTGTCGAGAATTGGAGAGAGATCTTGTCTTTGTCTTTTACCCCAAAAGATCCGTGAAAGAATCTTATTGCAGGATATTTTTTTCGGATTAATCAAGGAAGCACAAAATAATTACTATGCTAAAAAAAGAAAAGACACGTTGTCACTGATACTGTATTGCACACAACAAGGCAACAAGTACGGCATAAACATTGACGACCGCGAATTCATAAATTACACTTATTTTCAACAGATGTCAAACGATAAACGTTGTGTTCACGTTGATCTTCCAGACCCTTTAATTAACATTAAAGAACATTGGAGAATGTTCGCTGTACACGATTATTTTTCCTATGCTTGCGAGTCATTTCTCTCCGGATTTCTTACGATGTTAGATATTCATCGCAGGTTTGATACCTCTCAACTATTCGAGTATGTCGATAATGAAAGCGCATCTGAGTCCGTATCAAGTCTGCTTGGTGTCACGATTGGACAAAAAAGTCTTGAAGACATTTTATTGTTGGACGCAATAAATTTGATGATTTCACAGTTAATTAACAATCCGAACGCTATTCTATCACCAGGAACCAGTAAAGAATATGATGACAGCTGCAGCCTTGACAGTAGCCTGAGCGAATTGGTTTTAATTGATAAAATTGTTGACGCTCTCGATGCTGAGATCTTTAATATTTGTGAAGTGGTTCTCTCCGCGAGTTTTCTATTGCTTCAATTATTCGTTCGCAACTACCATTATTGGAGGAATCAAAATAAATACTGGAAATGGCTTGGAAGCAAAACCAATCATGATCTCAGCCCCTTCCGTTTCGTTTTCGAATTAGAACAGAAACTTAAGGACAACAGTTTTTCTTTTCTTGATTTTATCAAGTGGATTTTCAATGAATATGTTATGGGTCAAGCCCAAAATGTTTTCATTGAAAAGATCTCAAGGACTGGTTTTAGTAGACCCGTGTCATGGTTTCACATAGAAGGAGCGTCATTTGTTAAAGATCGAGATTATCAACCAAAATACAGAAGCTCTAGATTCGATAGTTGTTATACGATCCTCAAAGACTTGGGACTCATCGAGTTTGACAATAATAGCGCATTAACAAAAGATGGGAAGGATCTACTGCGGAAACTAGGAATTGAGGGTAAATGAATGGTGTCTGTGTCATCAATAGAACTACTAACAGAACTACGAGAATGTGAAGATTACGAAAACGCAGTGTTAGCCACGTTCAACTTCAATTCGACCTTTTTTGAAAGCCAAGTGCTACCAAGATTAAGAAATAAAGACATTCAAAACATCACCGTCCTTATTGACAACCTTGATTTGGAAGACACCTTTGAAAAAGGGAGAGAAATAGGAGTATACTATTTACTTGAACCAATATCAAGAAGAGACACCTTTCATCCAAAATTCATCTTATTAACTTCGCCTGAATCAGGAAAATTGATGATTGGAAGTGCTAACCTTACACATGAAGGATACACAAGTAACAGCGAGATTATTTCTAATCTAGAATTTTTTGAAGGCACCCCTTCAATTGACGCTTTACCTTTTTTTTATGACATGAGAGAATTTCTTAAAAAACTGATAGGGAAAGAGTTCATCAAGAGCACCAAACACGCTGAAAAAATTCTTGAAGCATTAGATGTGTCTTGGTTGAACAAGGATCTAACTCACAGCAAGGAAAATGCACTGATTCACAGCTTGGATGTTCCCATTCTTGAACAAATACTGAGTGTTCTAAAGGAACAAAAAATTGAACGCGTAGTTTTATCATCCTATCTCATTAGTTCAAAAGTCATCCGTTATATTTGCGAGAACATCTGTAAAAAAATTGACATCATTATTCAACCAGAAAGGGTAATTGGAGTTTTACAGAAAGAGATAGATCAAATAATAAAAGAAACAAAAGCAAAAATAAATTTCTTTAAAATCACCTTTGAAGAGGAAAATAGGTTCCATCATGCAAAAATAATCATAATTAAAACCAATAGGGGAAGTTACTGTTTAACTGGCAGTGCTAACCTAACAACTACTGCGATGCTATCAACGCCTCCCAGCGGTAATGTTGAAGTATGCATCTTAAGATTTGAAAAGAAAAAGAAATACTTTGACTATATTTTTCAAAACTCTAATGTTAAAATTGAAAAGATTGATTTGTCTGAGATATCTCCAATTGAAGCTTCTTTCGAACCGCCAGAAAAATCTTACGACATAAATATAATCGAAGCTAAAATTGAGGGAAATCAACTTATTATTAGATTCTCACCTTCAAATCCGAGTCATAAATTTGTTCGAATAACAATTAAGAGACCTGTTGCAACAGAGTCAGTGATATTTGATAATCATGAAATCGCTGATAATGAGATCATTATCGAATTAGATGATGCGCAGCAGAAGTTATGTCAAGCTTCTTGTTATGTGGTTTTTGAACTGCGAAAAGAAATGAATGATAACGCTCCTCTGTTATCGAATAAGAGATGGATCTCAACTGAAGTAGCTGAACTAATTCCCAGTAAGAGAGACGTGAAGAAAATAATAGCAACAGATGGCAGAATCGGATTAATTGGAATGTTGAATCAGCTGGATAAGGCAGGTGGAAATCTCCAAATCCTATTAGATTATTTGCAATCTTTAGACTTTGATTGGCTGTCGAACACGCTTAATCCACTTAGAAAGCAGCTCATTAAGCCCCCAGATGACGACGGAGAAGAATCGGATTTTATGCTTGAAAGGCAATGGATAAAACCAGAAGACGCATTAAAAAAGATAGTGAAAAGACATCAGCGCAAGTTCAACAGGTTAATGCAAGACACCGAACTTTCACATGAGTTATTCATAAAGAGAGAAAAAGTCTTCAACTTGCTAATGTTTATGAACAAAATCATTATATGGTTTGTATTAAATCAAAAAAAATGCTCAGTATCAGAACTCGTACACATTTGTGGCTATCAAGGAACAATCAACCTTTTTTGCAACGAATATATTAACAGACTGAGAAACATTCTAGGAGTTCAAGAGACACACAAATTTATCGAGAGTCAAAATATTACTGCACATATTTTAGTTCAATCAAAAATAATTCGAGACTTGCAACGCAACAATCCTTCTTTTGAAAGAAAAAATGTGTGGCCAATCAGAAGATTTTACGAAATATACCACAAATCACTTAGAAACCTAAGTCAAGAGACTAATGAAATATCTATAGATTGGGATGCACTTTCAAACGCAGTTGATGAATACAAGGAATTCCAAGATGTTGATCTTAGACTATATGACATAAAGAATCATCTTAACGACATAATCCAAAATTGACGTTTGAGTAATTAAAAGAGAGTGAAAGACTTTGGATGAAGAAAAAGAAAGACGCTTACAACTTCTGGAGAGAAAAATTTGGGAATGTGATAAATGCGATTTTAATGAAAAGACTGATGCTCGCTTCTGTGGAGGTAAAGGAAACGATTTCCGAGCGATGTTCATAACCAAGCTACCAAGCACATCTCGAGGCACAGGTAAATTTCCAGGTAAAGACAATTATTGTTCTACCAATGCCGATGATTTATTCAATGATGTTAGAGAAAAGTTTGGTTTGCAACACTGTTATACAACTGACTTCGTAAAATGCGGTAAAAGATCCGAAAGAACAGTTCCAGTACATAAAATAAGGCAATGTATTGATTACTTAAGAGAAGAAATGGAAATAGTTCGACCAAAAGTCATTGTCGCAGTTGGAAAAGAGTTGCAAACAACACCAAAATTATCAAAAAACAGTTTTGATCTACTGATAATGAAATATTTGAATACAAAAATACCTGTACTAACAACTTGGCACTATTATTATGTCAACCGGTATTTGAGAAACAAACCAAAAGAGATGCGAAAATACGAGCAACAACATAGTATCATTTTAAAATACATATAAATTTGTGAAAAATCCAACCCATATCACCAAAATAAACCCATTTAAAGCTTCTTTAAAGATTTAAAGATTGAAATAAGCTTATTTAGCCATTTTTACTGGTAAACACGTGCGGGATTCCACCTACTCACCTACCAAATGTTAGTTGCTTTAATTTTATGTCATACATATACCAGTACGGTAGAAATTGGGTACCCGAAAGCAAGGTCAAACACTTCACCTAATTATGCAAACAAATACTCCCCAAGAAACATTACATGGGCATTAATACCTTAACAATTGGCTTCAGATTCAACTAATGGGCTTATGAATTATATTGTGTCCAATTGTATTCATCTAATAATTTAGGTAGTGTAGTTGCCTTACTATTACATTCAGACATTAAATTTTTAAAAACTGATTCCTTAGATACTTTTCGAATAATTGAATATTCACATATCAAATAATCAGCAAATAGTTTCATTCTCCACATGAAATTTACGTATCCTAATTCATTATCCGAACATCCATAATTATATCTAATTTTATTATCGTAC
>JAEOTN010000441.1 GCA_016839865.1 Promethearchaeota archaeon
AACGATTATAAGAATGCATAATATCCCAAAAATGATGATATTTCTGTAAGGTTTTTTCAATCCTTTTCCTCGGGTCATGAAATAATATGTTATAGCAATGATAATTCTACTTAGAGCAATTGATTCTAACGTGTCTGAAAATTGCAAAGATCCTAATCGTGAGGCTGGATCCCATACTCCATTAAAAATATATTGGTATAGTGTTGCACTGGGTAAAAAAAAAATCTTAAACACATATGCCACTACCAACAGCAAAATCGCATTGATGATTTGTTTCAAAAAGATAATAATTGGTTTGGTTTCGCTTTCAAATCCCTTATGCATAGAATATACTTGTGACGCTGCAGAGATCATGAGGAAAAATCCCTTCCATTTCCCAAGGAATATTAATGGTGAGAGAAGAACGAGTAGTAATATACTCCCCGTTTCGGGATCCAAGATGCTGAGATCTACTGCATAGATGAAAATATGGGATACAATAACCATAAAAATCGCTATTCCCCGTAAGACATCTAAGGTGATCACGCGTTTCATTATTATCCCTATTAAGAGATGAAGGATTTAATAATTTGCACAAGCAGATCCACATATTTATCGACAAAACGGAATATAATGTTGTTATTCATCGATACAATTTCTCTCTAATCTGTAATCGGGAGAATTAAATATGAAATTACGTACCCAACATACAAAAGTATTGATTTGATTTTATGGAATCTGTCCCACTAAGAGCTCGAACGAGAGTTTTTTCTCTTCCAGAACTGATTTTCATTAGTCTAATGGCGGGACTAAATGTCGTATTCGATTTTTTCCTAAGCCCAGTGCTTATAGTTTTACTCGGGCATGTAATTGCAGGGATTCTGATAATGGTTCCAATTAATTTCATTTTCATCTCATTAACTAAACACTTGGTTGATAAATTTGGTAGTTTAACTCTATATATGTTTATCTTTGGGGCATTATCTATCCCCACTACATTCTATGGTGGATTTCCAGGTGTTTATAAATTGCTAGCGGGTTTGTTAGTTGGTTTATTATTAGATTTCGCCTTTGTGATAAAAAAACCGATTATCCTCAAAGTCTTATTAGGGGGTTTTTTGGGGGCAATAGGATGGTGGTTCGCCTCTTTTTTTATTTGGACATTACTAGATTACCCTTTTATCACTGGAATGAGTACCTTACTAAATGAACTCGTAGATTTATCCAACCTGATAACTGTGCCAATTACAGAAATTAATCAAGATTTTTTCTTCTTCGTCTTCATTTGTGGTTTGTTCTCGGCAATACAATGCATTGTAGTAAGTGCAATTACATACCCATTCGCAAAATCCATAAAGAAAACACCAATATACGAGAAATTTACGATAATCCAATGAAAATAAGTGAGAAATATGAATCCGATAATATCCGTTGAAAACCTTACGTTTGCATATAAGAAACGAAACCCGATACTGTCTGATGTAACATTCGAAGTTAATCGAGGTGAAATCCTTGGTCTTACGGGTTTATCAGGTTCTGGAAAAACCACTCTATTGTATATAATGAAAGGAATTATCCCTCACATGATTCGGGGGAATTTAGAGGGTAAAATTATTGTTAATCAAATGGAGACAAGAAGAATAAAAATCGCACAACTAGCTAAGAGTGTGGGTATGGTATTTCAAGATTTAAATGCCCAATTATTTTCCAATACTGTGAAAGAAGAAATTGAATTTGGCTTAAAAAATCTGAAATTGGATACAGAACTCGTAAAAGAAGCGATTAACGAATTGGATCTTCATGAAATCTCAGATAAATCCCCAATGAATTTATCTATGGGCCAAAAACAGCGAGTTATACTAGCATCTGTAATCGCGATGCAACCAAAAATTCTTTTACTTGACGAACCAACAGTGCATTTAGATTCAAAAAACAAAAAGAATCTATTGAATTGGTTAAAAAAAATCAACAAAACACACTCTATGAATATCATTATTGCTAGTAATAATCCCTGGTTGATTGGTAACCTATGCGATGATGTTTTACATATCCAAAATAACCAAGTAGAACGAAAACCAAAGAATTTGATTATGGAACAGCGAAATTCGTGGGGATGGATGGACTAATGGAAGATAAATCGAAAAAAAAACAGATCTTCTCAATTATTTGGGTATATATCAAGATTCTTTTGGTAATTGGGGTCCAGATAATTGCATTCTTATCAAGTTCTATTTTTTTCCACGTACGATGGATATTGTTAGTATTTGGAATAATTTTGTGTATTATCGTTAAAATTAAATTCAGAAATCTAATTCCTCTCATTAAATTCCTCGCACTGAATATGGTTCCTATTTTCCTGATTTATTATTATGCTAATTTAGACTGGATTCTAGCTCTTTCCTCATTCGCAGATTTTCTGATTAAGATGTTATTGCTTTTAATGTCAGTTATCCTATTTTCACATACAACAAGTCAGTACAAACTGATGATTTCACTTACAAGGATTGGTATCCCAAAGAGAATTGCGTTCATTGTAATGAATTTATTGACATTCATCCCTTTGATTAGCGAACAAATCCATTTAGTTGTTCTGAGTCAGAAAGCAAGAGGATACAAAGTTAGATTGTTGAATCTCCGCCCTATCATCGTTCCTGTAGTTTTACACTTATTAGACTTTTCAATCAACATAAGTTTATCTTTGGAATCCAGGGGTATGAACATCTAATTAGTTCCATTTATAGTTTTTAATTCCCTCATCCGACTTTTTTATGAGAGTTTTCAAGACTTCTGTGTCTATATCGGCCAATTTGTTAATGTATAGACACCCTTTTCCCAGTTTATGTTTGCCTAGTTTCGTCAAGTCCTCTTTTAATTTATCTTCTAATCCGTACATTAGATACAAAGTTAGACTCTGCTTCCGAGGGGAGAAACCTACTCTAAACCAGTCTCCCTCTCGACCTGATTTATATTTATAGTGATAATCTCCAAACCCGATGATACTCTCTCCCCACATAACAGGTTTTTCTCCAGTGATTTCTTTCATCATTTTAAGAATTTCGTAACTATCAGCACGTTTTTGAGCATGTTCAACTGTTTTGAGGAAGTCTTCTGCTTTTTTGTTCGTCGGTTTAGTTTTATTTCCAGACATATCAGATCAAAATTTTAAAATTATTTAACTATGTGTCGTAACTCTCATAATTTTCCGTGACTAATCTCCAACAAAAAATAGATATTGTTGCTTGAAAGAATTTTTTTTATTAATTCGATGTTGAATACGATAAAAATAGCAAGAAAAATCGCACCGAGAATCACTAAATAATATCTGCAGTGCAATAATCCAAGTTTTTATTATGCTGATTTTCCCTAGTATCTTATTACAATAAGATGGGGAATATTCATGAGCAAGTTCGTTGTATACGTAAGTAAATCCGGAAATACGAAAATTATAGCTGAAAAAATTGCAGAAGTGGCAGGTTGTGAATTACTCCCTTTAAACCTCATGGAAAAACAAGGTAAGGGTACATCTGGAGAGAGAGCTCAAGAAGAAGCCCGATTCATGTCTGCTATAAAAAAATGTAAAGATGCTGAGCTTGTATTTATTGGTACTCCGGTTATAATGAAGCAACCACATTCCAAAATTGCAAAATTCGTGAATACAGTAGACGCGAAAAGAATGGCGTTTTTTATTACTTATGAGAATAATATGGGATTCACCCTAAAGGAATTAAAGGATTCCGCAGAAATTCGAGCTATCCGAGTTCTTGGAGCAATTGAATATGGGGGATTGAAAACTGGGACTCTTGACAGAATGACCGATGCTGAGAAAGCCGATATTTTGAAAAAAGCAGAAAAACTCGCTAATGACTGCCTTCAAGCAATTAACTAGAATATTTGTTTGTTTAAGTTCCACCTCCCAACATTAGTTTTATAAATAGGTTGGATCTAACAGATACTGGTTGATGAAAATGGAGGAACAAAAATTTAATACCTCATTGAAGAAACGAACTTTTATTTTTGCATTTCCTAAATTTGGAGCGTCTCTTTTACTCGGAATTGTAGGATTTGCGCTCTTGAAACTATATGCAGACGGATTTGGAATAGATGAAACCAGGGTAACCTATGCAACAACGCTAGGATATATTGCCATTGCTATTTCTCAAGCTTTTTTTGGGTGGTTAAGTGATGCAAAATATTTCCCCAAATTAGGTCGAAGGAAACCTTATATATTGATTTTAACACCGATTATGTTTATCTCATTCATATGTCTATTCCTTCCCACATTATTCCTTAACGATCCATCAGAGAACACGCTCTTTACTTGGTTATTGGTATGGAACATCTTGTTTGAAATCAGTTATGCAGTTACTACGCCTTATCAAGCATGGATGGCTGAGCAATTCAGTGTAAACGAGAGGCCAAAAGTATCCCAAATTCAGAACATGTCCAGCCATATTGGAAATGGGATAATGATATTGTTTACCATGGTCGTTATTCCAAATTTCGCTGATGATGTAGCTGCTGATCCAACAAGTCTCCCACTCACATATATGCTTTCAATAATATTTTTTGGAGCTTTCTTCTTCATCCTTTTCTATCTTGCAGCGTTTACGATGCCAACGGAAAAAGCTCCGGAGACCAAACCGAATCTATGGCGAAATCTGAAACTAATTCTTAAAAATAAGAATTTTATGCTTGTGCAATTGATGCAAGGGCTTGCTAGCATGGGATGGATTACAATCACTACTATCATGCTGAAATATGTCACAAATGTATTGGGATTGACTGGAACTATTAACTTAGTGGTTTCTGGATGTTTATTGATAGGAATTCTCCTCGCTTTGTATGTATGGAGGAAAATAATTCAGAAGATTGGCAAAAAAAGGAGTATCTTAGGAGTTTTCTTATTTGCAGGTATAGTTGCAACAACTTCTATAGCAGGACTACTTGAAATGCCGACAACAGTTCGACTAATCTTTGGATTTGCATTTATGTTAGGTATAGCTGGTTCATTAGGTGGGTGGTTCCTATTTCCAGCAATTTATTATGCAGATTTGGCTGAAGATGATCAAATAACGACCGGAGAACTTAAGGCAGGTATTTTTGCTGGATTTCCAAGCATTATATTAAATCTATTTCAAGCTTTAGCAACTTTTATATTAGGACAACTTTATCGAATAACACCTGATATAACAGTTGGTTCCATTATAGAAGGTACAGCGTTAACCTTTGATATGGCTGAAGTATTATGGGGACCTATAGTTTTGGTATTCCTACTTATCACCTACTTCTACACTAAATATCTCATTAAATTAGATTTTGAGTGGGAAAAGAAAAGATAATTAGAAGTATCTACCCGAAGAATCATTTATTTTTCTTTTTTTTACTTCACTATCCATATGAATGCCAATTCCAACTTGCTCCATTGGCAATTTATTTCTATAGACGACAGAAATTCAAATCCAAATGATCACAGAATTATACAACTCAAAAAATTCAGATTCTACATAATTTCTTCAATACTTTTATAAATGCTGAGTTATGACAATGCTTTGGATATACTATTAGATATCTGACAATTCAAAACGTGAAGATTTATGGCAAAAAGTAAAGGAAGTGGTTTGGTAGTATTAGCGTTGCTGATAGGACTTATCGGTGCAGGTTTAGGTGGATATACCTTTATTTCTGACTTATTAGACTCCTCTCAACAGTCTTATTGGGTTGATGATAATGATTTTAATCCAAGTGTCACAAATGAAATCTATCTAGATCCAATGCAAATTGCAATTGAAACTACTAAAACTACGTTTTTATATGTATCATTTAACTGTTATGCGTATTTCGTCACTGCAGACATGGTTACTGTGAGGATTTTTATCAACGATGTCCCTGTGTCAAATTATATGAGATACAGTGCATCTGGCGCAGGCAGATCCTCTCTCTCGTTACAATATAGCAATGCATCCCTACCTGCAGGAAGTTATACGATTGAAGTCTGGGGTCAAGTACTTGATCCATCATCATACTATTATGGACTATCATTATATGTCCGGACCGATAAAATCTGACAAAACCTTCTTTTTTTTATTTCAGTCAAATATATATTCATAAGTGATCATTTACCTTAAGAATGGCATCAAATCTCTTAGAATTTAAACACAAGATAGTATCAGTGAAACGTTTCGCAGACTTACAGCATGATATTGATGTGTTACTTGAGGGGAATAAACTCAGCAACAATCGTGTGTACAGAAGCTATATAGATACAAAAAAGTTTGTTCTTCCCGAAGAATTTTCTAACGCAAAATCTATAATTGTCATTGCTAAAAAAACCCGTGTAGCGTATATAGATTTTATGTATCGTGGAAAAACTCACAATCTTTTACTTCCTTCTCCCTATTACGATGATGGTACTATGATTGAAGACATAGAGAATTATATATATGACAAAATTTTTCATCAATCAAAATCAGAATCAAAATATAAAATTCAGCGAACTAAAAGCCTATTTCTTAAAACTCTTGCTGTTCGAAGTGGATTGTCAAGATATGGAAGAAATAACATTAGTTATGTTAACGAAATGGGAAGTTTTTACGACTTATATTCCTATTTTACTGATTTTGAACCTGAGAAATATAATTGGTCAGATGAGAGACTGATGGATCTTTGCGAATCATGTAGAATATGCACAAATGTGTGTCCAACTTCAGCAATTCGAGATGATGAATTTGTAATTAATGTTGACAGGTGTTTACCTCTCTATAATGAAGTATCAGGAGAATTTCCTTCTGATTTACCTTCTGGTGTTCATCATACGTTGATGGGATGTGTTAAGTGTCAGTTTGCTTGTCCCGCAAACAAAAATGTGCTACAGCATCCTCGATATCTTAATCCTATTACTGAAGAAGAAACTCGTATGGTATTAGAAGGCAGAAAAGATGAAACTTTAGCCCGTAGTTTATGCGAAAAATTGAAAATGTTTCCATATAAGTGGTATGATGATTATTTACCAGTTCTTCGTCGAAATCTTTCAGTATTAATAAATTAAAAAAGAGAAATTTCTACATCTTCAATCTGGAATTGCTTCTCCGAATAAAAAATGTAGTTCCCAAATACAGATATGATACTACTGGAATTGCTATCAGCAATATCAGAGCAGTTATATCGTTTACCATGGTTCCAATTAATATTCCCAAATAAAATGGAATAATTAACCATGCTGCAATACGGGAATATTTCGCTCCCCTAAACGAACAGATATAAAATATGATAATCAATAGGAAACCTGGAATATAGTATATTGGAGTATATGGCCAAAAACTAATGGGTTGTCCCAATCCACCGAGAACTCTGAAGGATGCAAATGTGCTATCCCACCAATTTCCTGCGGGATATGGATAATACCCTAAATCTAATCCCAAAGTGATGAAGAATATCATATCTTCGAAAACAGCCATAAAAAATTGTCCTATGATAATTTGCTCAAAAGAGAATCTAGTAGCAACTGCAAGGATCACTACCAACAATGAATGCATAATTGCCCAGTGCACTTGCACGGACATGAAATCAGGGACCACATCGATTTTGAAAATGTAATACTCGTAAATTCCCCAAACTATTGAGTAAATAAAAGCAACTAAAAATCCGATTGTAACAGTTTTTCTATGTTTCTTTTTATCTGATTCAATGTTAAAAGGACTTTCAATTAATAGAGTTCCGATCTTACTTGCCATAAATTGCCCAGATATGCAAATGAATTAAATATCGTGGTATATCATAAATTCAAAAACTTACCCATTTGGTCCGAATTTTTTAGAATATTCCTTAAATAGTTCACTTACATTAAAAATGAAGGTTTTCTTATATCCGCATTCTGTACATGCGCTATCAAGTTCGTCATATGGAATATCTTCCCTAAACACTAATTTTTGCGTTCCTACTTCATAGGCTGCTTTCAATCCGCATTTTTCACATGTTTGGTTTCGGACATAGTCGTATTCTTCTTTCACATCTTTGACTTTTAAAACGTCTGGATGGTTTTGATCACTCATAGTCATGTTATCCTTTTTTTTTTCTTCTTTAATTTTATGGCCCAAAACGTCAATTACGTCATAAAACACTGTTTAAAGAACAGAATCGGTCAGATTATTATCGGTGAAATGATGAATATTAAACATCATATGA
Source organism: Promethearchaeota archaeon (assembly GCA_016839865.1). The sequence goes on from JAEOTN010000441.1 coordinate 8,161, forward strand.
CTTTAGGTAAGAAAACCAATCAGCATTTTCAATATATCACATACGGATTGTTTAAACAGAAGCTTCGAGCAAAATGCATCCTGCACGGAATTATATATCATGAAGTCGATGAAGCATATACGAGTCAGACGTGTTCGGTTTGCAATGATCAGAAAAAATCCAACCGAAAACATAGGGGATTGTACGTATGTAGCAAATGCGGTACGAAAACGAATGCGGATTCCAACGGTGCGAGAAATATTATCA
>JAEOTN010000442.1 GCA_016839865.1 Promethearchaeota archaeon
TAATTTGTTATTAATTGCTCTATTCATCATTCCCAGCACTATAAGTGGTTCAGGATTGCAAAATTCCAATTCATGTTCAATATTCTCGATTTCCATAGGGGATACGGTTTACTTTGGGAATAATGAAGACTATTTACTAAATGGAACGTATTTGTGGCTAGTTCCCAGACAGGACTACAATATTAGTAATGAGATACTAAATCTCCCGGGATTAATGTTATTGGGATTTGATCATAACAATGATCCAGTAGATGGACGTTTTCAAGGAGGTATGAACGAATATGGTTTGTGTTGGGATTCAAATGGATTACCTTCCGTATCGATGTATTGGAATACGTCTGGAAAAGAAGTTTGGTATTTTAATCATAGTATTTGGATTTGGATGCAACCCCTCCTTGAATGCCGTAACACAAGCGATGTTATTAACTGGTACAATACTTATGACCTTGGAGATGTGTTTGGTGGGCAAAATCATTATTGTGATGCAAATGGAAATGCAGTAGTCGTTAGTGTAAATTCGACTGGAAATTTCACCTATAAAACGATGGGGGCTGAAAATTATCTAGTTTCTACTAATTTCAATGTGGCTTGGTCTGACAATCACCACGATCCTTATCCTTGTTCTCGTTATGAAACAGTCACTACAATGCTTGAGGAGATATCTTCTGAAGAGAACTTAACACCAGAAGCTTGCCAAGATATTCTTGAAGCTGTTGTAACTAGCCAAACTTCTTATAGCAATGTGTTTGATCCCATTAATCAAGAAATATATCTGAATATCTACCAGAATTTTAAAAGAACTGTAAAATTAAACCTACATGAGGAATTGGCCAAAGTTACAATAGATGATGAAGAGACTTTGATTCATGAATCTTATTATTATCAACAGATTTTACTTGAAGATTTGTTTAAAATTATACCAGGATATACACTGATTTATATATTAGGTTTTATGATTGTCGCGATATTCTCAATAACAGCGATAATTTTGAAAAAAAACTTATTGACGTAATTCTACTTTCTTTTATTTGTATTCCATAAAGAATCAATAAGCTAAAATAGAGTTAGATGTAATTCAGAAACATGACTGATTTTACATTGAAATATGATTTTCTTGAAAAACTCACCAATGCGTGGGGACCTTCGGGATTTGAGCAAGAAGTTCAGAAGATGGTTAGAGAATATGGTAAACCATATGCAGATGAGATCTCATATGATAAAACCGGTTCTGTTATCTTTCGAAAAGGAACAACAGGACCTAAAATAATGCTTGCGGGTCATGCGGATGAAATTGGATATGTGATTACGGATGTCACTAAAAGTGGTAATTTGAAAATTTCAAACCTAGGAGGAATCATCCCCCCATACCAGCCTTCAAATGAGATCTTAATCCGTCCATTTAAGGGAGGAAAGGACATCATTGGAATCATCCAGAAAGGATTCTCTTTAGGTAGAGGGAAAGGAGCGAACGAAGTAACACCACTGAATAAACTTCATGTAGATATAGGATGTAAATCTAAGAAAGAGGTTGAAGCGTTAGGTATTAGAATTGGGGATGTTGCAACTCAATATGCAATTTACCGAACTATGGATCGCACTCGAATTAAAAAAGAAAAAGAGGGAAAAGAAACAAAAACTGAAACAAGAGTCGCAGTAGCAAAAGCATTTGATGACAGAATTGGTGTATTTATGGGATTGGAGATCCTGAGAAAACTGAAAGAAGGAAACATTTCTCATCCAAACCAAGTTTATTTCGCATCTACAACGCAAGAGGAAGTTGGTCTACGAGGCGCTACGACTGCAGCTCATGTAATCCAACCAGAATTAGGATTTTCATTGGATATCACACCAGCAAAAGATGTTCCAGGAATGCCAGAGAAAGGCCATAACATGGGTGATGGAGTAATTATTCATGCTAAAGATGGTTCGATGATCGCAAATCCCCGATTAAGAAAATTTGCAATAGAAACGGCAGAAGAAAATGATATTGCATTCCAGCATGGATTTTTAGGATTTGGAGGAACCGACGCAGGAAAGATCCACCTCACAGGTGCCGGAGCACCTTCATTGTTTATTGGTATACCTACTCGATACGGCCATTCCCAACGAGCAATGATAGATTTGACGGATGTAGAAAACGCGGTGAAATTAATGGTGGAAATGATAAAGAAATTTGATTCTGAAACGATTGCAAGTTTCACAAAAATCTAATCGAAATCAACCATTGCAATTTATTTATTACTTAATTTCTTATTTATTTGAATGGTATGAAGAATAACAAAAAGAAAATACACCTAGTTTTTATTGGAAAACCTCAGTGGGAAGCCGGATGGCCTTATATGGGATATGACAATGATTCCCTAATCAATTCCGTTCTGAATGAGTTAAAAGAAAGGTATCCCAGGGTAATTTTTTCAATTGATTCTATGGTTACGTCTCATGATGAAAATGCAGTTAAAGTGAATCAAAACTCTATACAGAATGTTGATGCATGCATCTTCTTTACGATAGGGCATTACGGGGATCCAAAATTAGTTGAATCTGCACTAAAAGTTATCAAATTTAGACATATCCCAATTGTCCTTGCAAATTTTGTATATATGGGGGATCACACCTTTCTAAAGATAATTACATCGGTAAAAGAGGAAAATTTACCTCTAGTAGCAGTAAGTTCACAAGGAATTGAGGATTTTACAGAACATCTGGATATTATGGTAAATCTATTAGAAATGAAGGGTAAACGAGCATTAGTGTATGCGACTGATGATCCCAATGTCGATTGGAACACAATATTAGAATTACAAAATCCTGAAATAGAAACAATCGCATCTGAAAATCCAGGATTTCTCCACCATATAAAATCTATGAAAGATGCTGAAGGAGATTTTTTCACAGATCATGAAGGTCAGGATCAAGCACACCAATGGCGTAGGAATGAGGAGTTGTATGAAGAACATCTACGTTTAGTATTCGGTATGGAGATGATTCGAGAAAATCCCGAAGACATTATGAAATACTATAATCAAGTATCAGAAGACCAAGCAAAAGAAATCGCAAATAAATGGATGAAAAACGCTAGTAAGGTCGTTCCTTCTGATAAAACTATTCTTAATGCAGCGAAATTATATATTGCACTAAAAAAGCTGTTAGAAGACAAGGACTATGACATCTTCGCTCCTGATTGCGGCACTCTGCTATTGACGGGAAGATTACCAGCTTTCCCTTGCATGCCATTTTTTGAATTAGTAAATGACCAAAAATATGGCATTTGTGAGTCAGACATGGATTGTCTGGTGAGCTTTCTTTTTGGTAATGTTCTCACAAATCGACCGGGTTTTACATCAAATCACACCTTTGATTCGGTAAGAAATCAAGTTACGTATTTGCACTGTATCTGCTCAAATAAGTTGTATGGTCAAGATGGTACTAGTAGTGATTATGAAATACGTTATCATGGAGAATCTGCAGTATTAGGAGCCTCCCCCTGTGTAAAATTTCCTGTTGGGGAAATTCTAACAACAATTAAGATCAGCGTTTTTGAGAAGAAAATCGCAATAAGAACAGGCAAAATCGTTGACAACATTGATGACGAAAAAGCATGTGTTACAAAAGTTCTTGTCGAATCCGATGTTGAGAAAATATTGCGAAATTATGACTGGAATACTTTTGGATGGCACCGTGTATCATTTGTTGGTGATTGGAGGAATCAATTCATTATTGGAGCGAAATTATTAGGTTTACAGGTTATTGAAGAAGATAAATAAAATATTATTCTTTTTTCTTCTTTTTCTTCGGTTCTCTGATATGACGACCACGAACCCATGCAAGACTATAATGGTCTCCAGTTTTCTCCCGTGATTTTGTGAGTTTTTTTTTCATATCCTCAAGGACATCAGCAAATTCTTCTTTGAAAATGAGATTTTCCAATTCAAATGGATCTTCTTTCAAGTTATACAATTCATCCATGTCATTTTCGTTGTAGATATACTTGAATCCTGATTCCGATACCAATACTCTCCCAAAATGGGGATACATATGCCCCCAAGTCTGTGTCATAACTTCTTTCCTCCATTTCGCGTTCGGACTCTTAAACAAGGGGAAAAGACTCATCCCATCTACTGGTTTGGAATAATGTGTTCCTGCTGCGTCCAAAATAGTAGGCCCATAATCAATATTACTTACTAACTTTTCAATTTTCTGCTCAGGTTTGATCACCCCGGGATAGCGTATCGCTAATGGTGTACGAATAATCTCTTCCGGCATATAAGTTTCTTTATCATAATGTCCGCCGTGGCACCCTAATCCGTCTCCATGATCAGAAGTCCAGAAAAGGAGCATATTATCTTCTAGCCCTAATTCCTTTATTGCGTCTAAAACCATTCCCGCAGCCTCGTCCGCCATAGTCTGTTGAGCATAATGAAATGCCATTACTTCTTGGAATGTCCGCCATGATACGCGATTAGGGATGGTTAAATTCCAGTTCCCATCTCCCATTGGTGGGTTCAATTCTCTCTTGTAGACTTGTGGTTTTGTATCTAAATCTTCTGAAAAGCTAGGAGACATAAGAATTTTTTTGGGAGGATAGAGATCAAGGAATTCCTGAGTTGCATAATATGGTTGGTGTGGTGAATAAAAATCTAATCTTAAGTGAAAAGGTTGATTATTACCTTTTTTCCGTTCCTCAGCAATTTCTTTTAGTTTGTTTATTACCATATGAGCAAAGAAAAAAGTTTCATGAGATTCCTTAGGGCATGTCATCAACCCACAAATGTTTTCTGCATTAAAAGGGAACTCTGGTACGTATTTTTCTCCAATAATTATTCCGTTTTGTTCATTCATATGCTCAGGATAAAAGGAATACTTCACTTCAACTTGCATAGGTGGAAGATTTTTTTCCTTAAGATATTCTTTATATTCGTCAGTAATATAGGGATTTCCAAAACGAGGATAGGAATAACCCTCGCAACCGAACTGGTGAGCAGTTCCAGAACCCGCGTGCCATTTTCCGATGTAAATAAGCCTATATCCTTGTTCTTTCAACTTTTCAAAGTATGTATCCTTGTCATAAGGGTGGTGACTTTCATTTCGAATTTCACCATGGTTATGGGGGTATAATCCAGTCAAAATACTACGTCGGGCAGGTCCACACAGCGGAACACATGTGTATGCGTTGGTAAATTCGATTCCTTCCAATGCCACTCGATCAAAATTCGGTTTTTGGATTGGAATAGATCCAATTTGTTCGCCATGGCCATAAAAACTCTGATGGTCCTCCAAAATAAAAATAATATCGGGAGGTTGTGACTTTCCCATGCTCTCATCTTAGGTTTTCTGGTTTTTAATAGTTTTTACCGAATTGCAATCAAATCCAGATATGAATATATGGTTGTGCACTGAAAGTCTTTATAAAAGGAGAATAACACCTAAAAATGGTAAAAATGGTAAAAAAAACGTTTGAGATTCCTAGTCCTTGTGGGATTGCTTGCGATACTGGAAAATGTATGTTTTATACGGGAAAAAAGGAACCCCAATGTCCTGGTTGTATTAAGTGTGCGGGTAAACCATTTTGGGGACAATGCAAAGTATTCAAATGTGCGGAAGAAAAAGGAGTAGAACATTGTGGATTATGTCCCGATTTTCCGTGCGATCTATTGCCAGAACAGTTTGATCCCAGCAATCCAAGGGGAAAGGAAGAAGCCATATTCAGAATTGGTCATTTAGCAATACGAGCAAAAATTGGAACAAAAAAGTGGCTAGAACAACTTAAAGATGGTAGTTTAGTCTTATTTGATATTGAAAATTGAGGTTATGAGGTTGATATTATGAGAAAACCAAAAATTGGATTTTTTGAGTTATGTTTCGATGTTAAAGACTTAGATAAGTCTATTGCGTTCTATGAGAAGTTGGGATTTTATCTCATCAAAGGCAAATCAGAATACGGTACTGCTTGTATGTCGAATGGAGATATAAGTTTAACGTTATTTGCAGAAAACACAATTAAACAAGAATTTGGTGTTGATTTCCTATTCAATTTTCGGGGTGGGAATGTTGAAGCAAATTATAAACAATTAAAAGAGAAGGGAATTGAATTCGAACAACCACCAAAAATCTGGACGGATGGGGTATCTATTGATGCGAAATTTCGGGATCCAGATGGGAATTTAATATACCTTGACACCCACCCATCCGAAGCTGATTAGATTTTTATTAGGTGGGGTCATATATCACACCCAATGAACGACCAAGTAATATTTCGGCATGATGAGAAGTCTGAGCTAGTACGTTGCATGGAGTACACAAAAGATGACTATGCAAGACTGGCAAGATGTCTAAATTCATTTAAGGATTCAAACTCGTGGCCTGATGGATTTGGGGGAAGTTATGAATTCACGCCGGAAAATGTGGAAAATGATTGGAAAACCCATGATTTCACAAGTTATTTTGTGATTGTTGCACCTGATGATGAAAATAAGATAGTTGGTACATGTTTCTGCGAACCTACGTGGAATCTTCCGGATGCACACTACGTAGAATTATTAGGTGTTGATCCAAGCTATCAAAAACAGAAACTTGGTAAAGCAATGCTGTTACGTGCCACGCAATTTGCTACAGAAAATAATCATCGATTATTAGCTTTGGATACATGGGCTGGTAATACAAACGCTATGCCTTTGTATAAAAGGATTGGGATGAAATGGAGGGTTAATACGACTGTATTCATGGAGAGTTACATTCCACCAATTTTGAATCATCCCTATTTGAGAAAAATTTTCACTAAATTTCATTGGTATGATTGTTATAAACCAATTATCACCCAAGAACCAAATCTGGAATGGTATGATTATGTTTTCGAGTTTCCAGATAAATCTTCACTAACAGTATGGGCAGATAAAATCATCGGAAAAATTAATGGTTTTCACATAAAAAACGAGTCGGAAGATCTCACGATAAAGCTTACATTGGATAAATCTGAAGCATATATTGGTGTAAAGGAATTCAAAATAAATCTGGAAATAGAAAATCAAGGGAATTCTGAAGCGAATTTTAGTTTTAAGAATTTTATTACTGAAGATATTGAGATTGTTCAAAACATTGACGAAAAAGCTACTCTGAAACCGAATGAAAAAAAGAATTTTGAATGCACTTGCAAATTCAAACTTAATACAGGACCATTAGACTTGAAAACAGAACCAGAATTTTACAGTACTCACATGGTTACTATCGATATCACTCACAATAACATCACATTTCCTTTATCTATAGGGAAGATCCCAATCAATGCTGTAACGATTAACCCGAAACCTGTAAATTTCACTACTCAATCAGGAAAACAAGTGAAGATTCCTCTAAAAATCAAGAATGATACACAAGAAGACTATCCAATCCAAATTAAAATTGAAAATGGAAACTATATTAAATTAGATGAAAGTGAATTTGATATCACTGTTTCAAAATATGATTCGCAGTTAATATTGAACGCCCAAATTGAAAAAACAGAAAGTACTATAGACAAACTCCATATAAATGTTAAAAATAAAGATGGATTTGAATTCATCAATAAATATGTTTCAATTGGATTACTGCATCATGATAAAGCGCTGTATTTTGAACAAGAAGATCAAATGTTCTTGGAAAACGGTATTATCTCATTAGCACTCAATAAAAAATGTCAACCAGGAGCTAATTTTATTGAAGTGAACCATAAATCAACCAAACTAAAATTATGGGGACAACCTCTTATCTTAGGCCTTCCATTCCAAGAAGACGGATCTGAGTTTTATTCTAAAAATTTAGATCATGAGATAATTCCTGAAAAGAAGGGGATTTGGTTGTACTCTTCAGCGGTCTCCAGGAAAAAACCAGGAATTAAGCTCACCCGCAAAATTTTTCTCCCAAATACACGTCCCTTCTACCAATCTTCGTTTGTAGTTGAAAATATTGGGGAAAAAATAGTTCAGAATCTTGCAATACGCGAAAGTGCACATGATTGGCCTATGCGTATAGAATCTCATGCTGATATCATACCCTATGAAGCAGGTCTTGTTAGAAATGCTAGAATGGAATTTGAACACAATTTAGGTAAATCCCCAAAATTATTGAAAGAGGGATGGAAAGCAACCGAATACCCAATTGGGTGCAGTGGTGTAATTTTTAATAATAAAGATCCCAATATCGAAACTTTGAGCCTAAATTGGAGGAATCCACCAGTAGTTACAACGTTGCCAGAAATGAAACCGGGATCTATTTTTGAAACATCCAAAGTCTATTACTATTTCGGTCAGAAATGGGAGGAAGTTCAACAATTATGGCATGAGATATACGGAGATGGATTAGAAAAAACCGAATTAGTTAAAGAAATTCACCCCATGCATAAAATCGGATTAAATACACAGAACGGGGGAATTTCTACAGGATTGCTTATTGATTCATCAAATCCAAAAATATCGGTCAATTTACAATCTGATCAAGATGCTATTTTCAAAGGTAATATAGATCTCCAATTAGGAGAACTTTCTGAAAAAATCGAAATAAAACAAGAGAATTCAAAGAACTGGTCTTCGGAAGTAAAAATTGACTTAACTCCACCACCGACCCGTCTACTTTCTGGTCAACTTGTTATGGATTCACAGACTCGTATTTATGAGTTTCCTTTAGCATTAGGATTTTATGACTCTAAGAAAACGATACATAAATCTACTGAATCTTCGGAAAAAGGAACAATTTACAAATACGATAATGGTTACCTAGAATTTCGTGCAAGTGATTTCTATCGAGGGCAAGTGCATTACTTAGGAATCAAAGGTAAAAAGAATCTGCTGCATACCTTTTTCCCCGAAGTTAAGCCTTTTCTTTGGTCTAATCGATACTATGGAGGAATAAGACATAATTTAAACCCCCCACGGTACTGGTCTGAAATTGATTATAACAAGATGAAATTTACCAGTAAAGAAATTAAAAAGGGAAAATGGGAAGGGGTAGAATTTACTTCACCAATTATTAGTTATAATCCTCAAATAAAGGGATTACAAACCACCGTAGGGTATTTATTCTTGCCTGATTCTCCTATTTTACTTATACAACAAGAAGTAAAAAACCATTCAGGTGTTCATCGAGTATTTTATACGGAAATAACGGCTAATATGCAAGTTAGTAATTCTAATGAAGATCGATATTGGATACAATCCCACAATCGTTCTGATGGTATTGCAGAATTTCATACAAATAATTTTCAATCTCTAGCTCAACGAGAAATGGTATGGAAGGCACCATGGGTAGCGTTCCAGGGAAAGAATAGCCAATCAGTTATTGGTATGGTCTCGATTCCATCAAGTGCTTCAGATCACATATTGCCCTATTGCCCAAATCAAACCTATGTTTCACTAAATCGACAAGTGAGAGAAATTTCGCTGAAACCTCAAGAAACTTTTATCAGTCGAACATTATTGATTGTTGCGAACAAAATCGATGAGATTGCCCCATTCTCACATTCTAATATTGAAGATTTCTTATAAAAAGAAATTATTTTTTATTTTTTCATTCGTTTTCTGAAATAAACACTTACAACTATAAGGACTCCTAATATAGAGGTGATTAGCACCCAAACGTTGTAACCAGGTATAATTCTGGGATTTTGCTGGAGAATTGTAAATCCTTGCGAGTGTGTTAGGAAGATGTACTCTTCAACAACTTCAACTCTATAAGGAATTCGAGAATCAGTATATTTTCCTTTAAGTTTTGGATCACCAGGGGTAGAAATATCAAAAACAATCAAACCATCTCTCTCATCCACGAAATAAACATAATTCCCATAACTATCTATTCCTGTTCCATCCGAGTACTCATCGATTTCTTTGACAAGAATGAGGTTTGCGGGATCTGAAATGTCGAAAATTTGGAATGGACCGTGCCAAGAGGCAACATATGCATAGTCTCCAACAACTTCAACCTCGGTTCCAAAGGAATCGTCTGGATTTGTTTCAGCTCTATCTAATTCTACTGGATTCGATCTATTGGATACATCGATGCTGACCAATGGTACATCACCTTCTGTCAGATATACAATATTGCTTGCGAATTCGACATCAGTACAAGTACCAGGCATTGCTAACTCTGAAATCAACTCTAATTGTCCAATTTCAGTGATATTAAAAATGACAAGATATTCATCAATTCCATGGTAGCTACTTCCACTAGCAAAAAACAATGTTTTATTCTCATCATCCACAGCCATAGACCAACCGTATTGTCCTGTAGTCCTGTTTAGAACTTGTGGACTATCTGGAATTGTCCAATTAATGACAGTTAAACCTGCATATCCATCACCGACATATATTGTTGAGTTGATTTGAAGAAGTTGATGCGCATATCCATTATTCTGTTCAGTAATATGGTGTTGTAAAACAGGATTTTCATAATCACTGATATTGAATCGTCTAACTCCTTGGTATCCTGTCGACAAGTAACACACTTCAGAATCTGTATCTACTGAAATATCATAACCATCTCCAGAAATTGTATCAGAAATAACAGTTAATTTTAAAGATCCGGTAGCATGAACAATAGGGAGAAGGGTGTGTAGCATTATAAATGAAATAAAAAGACCGATTAAAAATGAACGAGGTGTCTTTCGCATAGAGATTTGTTATTCTTGTAACTATATTAACATGACTGTGAAAATATTGTGATTTATGAATTTATTGCATTATGGTTATATATATCCAGAGTTTTCTTATTTTGGATTAGAATGAGATTAATGAAAACCGATATAGCTCAAAAAGTACTGATACGGAGTCCACGAGAGAAAGTTTTCAATGCAATGACGACTGCTGATGGATTAAACTCATGGTTTACTAAGGAAACTACGAAAGAAGGAGGAAAATTACATTTAAGATGGGTAGATTGGGGAGCAGAAAAAGTTACAGTAAGTTCTGAAAATCTACCAATTTTAGAAGATAAATTCCCAGAACGATTCGTGTATCAATGGTGGTTAGAAACGGGAAATCCAACCACAATTGAAATTGATTTTTTAGAACATGAAGAGGGAACTATAGTGAATTTAAGAGAATCTGGTTATGAAGATTCTGATGAAGGACATAAAAGATTTGAAGATTGTGCCACAGGATGGGGGCAAGCTTTAACCCTCTTGAAGTTTTACTGCGAGTACGGACTAACTTACTAAATCTAATAATTAATTAGGATGTAGCACAAAAGAATTTAAGAACACGAATAGAAGTTAATGTAGAAGGGTAATGGCTGTTCTTCCAGCTTATGTTCAGATTGGATTATACATTATATTAGCAGTATTTCTCACGATAATTGCTTTTTACACAATTCAAAGGAGAAAAGACTCAAAAGCTTTGATATTCTCTATTGGATTAGTGTTTCAAATAATATGGGTACTATCACATCTCTTTCTAATAATGACACCCCTACCCATTAAAGTTCTTTTTGACACAATCATAATAATCTCGTCGTATTTCGTAGGAACAGCATATTTCTTGTTCAGCTTGGAGTATAATGGTTTTTTGAATTATAAGAAACATAAGAAGTTCTATTTGTGTATTTTGATTTATTCAGTATGTGTTCTAATTCCACCTATACTATTTCCTTATCAACCATGGATACGAGCAACTGCTCCATGGAGCGAACCAGAGGTATTCGCGATAATACGCTATGGAAATGGGATATATCTTAATATTTTAATTGGAGAATCTTACTTGAAAATCTTAGGAACCTTTATTTTATTTATCCGGAATTTTTTCTTGAAATCTCGTAGTAAATTGGTCAAGAGACAGTCATTGATTATCACTATAAGCTATATCCTACTATTTTTCTCATCAATAGTTAGTTTTTGGAGCTCAGAACTTGGAATTGTTGAGCAATTCATTAGTTTCTATCTGTTGGGATTGATTCTTGCAAGTATCTTTATATTTATCGCAGTTTTTCCACTTCGTACATTTGAAATTTTACCTGCGGCTCATAATCTAATCTTGGACAATATTGGAGAGGGATATTGTGTCTTTAACGAGAAGAATGAATTACTAGAAATTAACGAAGAATTAATGAAGATATTAGGAGTAGTCGATAAATCTTCAATAGCAGGAAAAACTCCTCAGCAAATTTTTACTCAATATACAAGTCTTATGATATTGGCATTAAGTCCAAAAACTTTATCTACAGAATTGAGACTATCATCATGGGATAAACTTCGATACTATGAAATTAGTAAAAGAGTCGTATTTCGAGGTAGGAGAAATCTGGGTTACGTATTAATTTTCCATGACATATCTGAAAGGAAAGAACATGAACAAGATTTAAGAGCATCTAAAGACGAAATGGAGCAAAGATTTCAACATGCTCAAAAAATGGATTCGATTGGTCAACTTGCAGGAGGAATTTCTCATGAATTTAATAACATCTTAACTATTATTCTTGGGAATGCAGAGCTACTTGAAGACATTTTAAGAAATGATCGTGAAGGTTCTACGCTTTTGAGAGAGATATCTAATGCCGCAAAAAATGCATCTCAGATGACGAAGAGGTTATTAACTTTTAGTCGTAAAAACATTATTCATCCCTCAATTGTGAATATGAATTCGCTTCTAGAACGAATGGAAAGCCCATTCCAACGTCTAATTGGTAAGGATAGAGACGTTAAAGTGGAGACAAATATCACTCCAGATATAGGAAATGTGTTCATTGATGTTGGCCTAATGGAACAGATTTTAGTCAATTTAGTAGTGAATGCTAGGGATGCAATGCCATTAGGTGGTTCCTTGGAAATTTCAACAAAACCATTTGTTATAACTCGTGATATCGCTCATCTTTATCCTGAAGCAGAACAATCAAATTACATTTGTGTACAAGTTACAGATTCTGGTGTCGGTATGACAAAAGATATCAAAAAACATCTATTCGAACCATTTTTTACTACTAAACCAAAAGGAACGGGAACGGGTCTTGGTTTATCAATGGTCTATGGAGTAGTTAAGCAATTTCATGGATTCATCGAAGTAGATACCAACCCAGGTGTAGGGACTTCATTTATGATATACATCCCAGAAATTCTTGAGGATGAAGTGAAGCACACCTCTGAAAATGTAGCTAAGTTCATCAAAGGGAATAATGAATTGATAATTTTAGTTGAAGATGAAGAAGCCGTTCGTATTACGACTCATAAAGTTCTTGTCAAGCTAGGATATCAAGTTCTAAGCTTTGAAAGTGGTAAAGAAGCAATTAATACTCTAAAAAACGGAGAATATGAAATTGGTCTACTTTTGACAGATATTGTTATGCCAGGAATGAAAGGTAATGAAGTATATAAAGAATTGCAGAATTATTATCCAAATTTAAAGGTGCTCTATGCATCGGGATATACAGATAATGTTATTGCCCAATATGGTGTCTTATTTAAAGATACAAATTTTATAGCAAAACCGTTTACTATAGAGTCTATAGCAGATAAATTACATGAAATTATCCATGGAAAATAAGAATCATCATACCCGTCCTCTCATAGTGAAGAAGAACATTGTTCCTATGACAAAGAACGCTGCCCCACCAACTCCTAATACAACCCATAACCAAGTTCTGTTAACGGATCTGGCAGTCTCAGGTTCACAAGAGTTGTTTTCAAAGATATTATCGTCACCCTTATCAAAAATTCCTATGTCTAAATTCCCCTCAATCGTGTTGTTCACAACATAGTTACTATGAGATCTCTTTAAGTAAATCCCATATCCAAGGTTCTGGCTTATCGTGTTATTTCCTAATATATTATTATCTGATTCCAATAACTCGATACCCAATTGATTATATGTAGTATTTGAATTTCGAATGGATATCTCATGACTGTTAAGTAGCATGATTCCAATTTCGTGGAATGAAACCGAACA
>JAEOTN010000443.1 GCA_016839865.1 Promethearchaeota archaeon
ATACATTTTACTTACGACACCCAAACAAAGCGAGATTACCATCGAAAAAACTGGTTAAAGCTATTAAGGACACTCATGAAAATGGTGGTACCTCAAAATCTCTTGGATGGGGTGGTAAATGGAGTCCCGAAATTGCGAAGAAGACTATGCTACGAACTCATACTACTGCAACAACCATTCGTAGATTGGCCAAGATTGCAAAAAACAAAGAGAAACTTCCCGTTAAAGTATTCTGTGTTGATCACCTGTTCCGAAATGAAAGCGTGGATTCAACTCATCTAGCAGAATTCATGCAAGTAGAGGGAATTGTAGTAGGTGAAAATTTAACTCTTGCACATTTGAAAGGATACTTGACAGAATTCTTCAAGAAAATGGGCTTCGATCAACTCACTATGCACCCAGATTTCTTCCCATATACAGAGCCCTCATTAGGTGTTACCGTATATGTTGAAAGTTTGGGAAAATGGCACGAAATGGGTGGTAGCGGCATTTTCCGACCTGAAGTTACTTATCCCTTGGGAATCAAAGAACCAGTGAGGGTTTTAGCATGGGGTTTGGGATTCGAACGTGCGGCTATGCTAACATTACAAAGAGATGACATCCGAGATTTATATAGAAGCCCCCTAAAGTGGCTTAAGGAGATAAAGTATAATTAGGAGGATTATAAGATGCCAACATTAGACTTTTCATTAAAACGTATGTGTGATCTCGTTGGGAGAGACTTAACAATCCCAGAACTGGAAGATGATTTGCAATGGATTGCCTTGGATATCGAAGGTATTGACTACGATAACAAGATTATAAAAATCGAATATCAACCAAATCGACCTGATTACTCCTCACCCGAAGGAATTGCTCGAGCTCTAAAAGGATATTATGAAATTGAAAAAGGCTTAGCCCAGTTCGAAGTCACGGAAAATCCTGAGTTAGTATGCTTAGTTGAAAAAAACAGTCGAATCTCTGAAATTAGGCCATATATCGTGATGTGTGCTATTAAAGATATTGAGATGGATGAAGAGCAAGTCGCAACATTGATGAACATTCAAGAAGCACTACACAATGTATTGGGGCGGGGTCGCAAGAAAGTGGCTATCGGAGTCCATGATTTCGATAAAGTGAATCCTCCTTATAGGTACACAAGTGTAAAACCGGACGAAATCAAGTTCCGACCTCTTCAAATGGAAAAGTTGGATATGACTCCAGAGGAAATTCTGGAAGAACATCCAAAAGGAATCGAATATGCCCATATTGTCAATAAATTCGATGAATATCCCATGATATTTGACCGGGATGATAACGTAATTTCATTTCCACCAGTTATAAATGGTGTATTAACAACAGTCACTGATAAAACACGCAATATTCTGTTAGATTTGACTGGAACTGACCTAAGAGCAGTCAGTTACTCAATGAATATCTTGGTGTCCACTTTTGCAGACATGGGTGGGAAAATTGAATCCTCCAAAGTAATCAGTTTCGATGGGACTGAAAAACTCTATCCAGATTTAAATCCTACAAAATGGACGATTCGAGAGAAATATATCAACTCCTATATCGGAATAAACTTGTCAACTAAGGAAATAACTGATTGCTTAGAAAAATGCAGAATGGATGTTTCACCTGGGAAGAAAAAAGGGACCCTTGACGTTTTGGTTCCAGCATATCGAGCAGATTTTCTTCACGAGGTTGATTTCACTGAAGAAGTAGCAACCGGATATAATTACAAAAATATTGTGCCTGTGTTGCCTGCTGGAGGCAATGCGATGGGGAGCTATCATCCGGTTTTCAAACTGCAAGATAAAGCAAAGCAGATCTTAGTTGGAGCAGGATATCTGGAGACCATTAATTTCAAACTTACCTCACGAGAAAGCTATGCTGCTCTGAAAATACCCTTTGATGAGAAGAAAAATATCATCCTAGACAATCCTGTTACCAAAGATTACAATACTACACGTTCAATGCTAATGCCAGTGTTGATGAAATTGCTCCAATTCAACCGTTCTGAAGAAAAACCCATAAAAATATTCGAAGTAGGAGATATAATTGAGTTTGATAAATCTGCAGAAACGGGTGCTTCACAGAAACTCCATGCATGCGCATTAACACATCATGCAGCTGCAGAATTCACAGAGATTCGTAGTGTATTAGATTTTCTCGTTCAGACACTTGGTGAGTGGGATTCTCTAGAAGTGAAAGAAGTGATAAATCCGACCTTTATTCCAGGGCGTACTGGCGAAATATGGCTAAAAGGTAATAAAGTAGGGATTATCGGAGAGTTACATCCAGAAGTACTTGAAAACTTCGGATTAAAGTATCCTGTAGCTATCTTTGAGATAGATCTCTCAGTCTTATTAACAAAAGAAGAGTTAAAATTAGAATAATTTCTTTTTTTCTTTACGTTGCTGGATTTACTGCTGAATCTATTACCTGTGCAATTAATTGAACGATATAGCTAAGTCCACCTATTATGGCTAGTCCTATTAGTGAAATTTTAACAGTCAATCCATATTCCTTTTTTGTAGGTTTTCTGCCAGTTTGGAAGATTCGTTTGGTTTCCAACCAGAATTTTTGGACTCGAGATATAAGTTTTGCCATGGTTCAATCACGTGAATAGAAAAAAAAGGATCAAGAGATCCTTTGGTATTTTTTTAGTGCATATTATTATAATGTTACTTTTTTTGATCAATTTACTACCAAATGTACTAGAGATAATCACGGAATAGATGCAATTTCACATCTTTTGAAGCTTCTGTGTTCAAATTTTTTATATAGTTTACCGCAAAAATGGATTTTACACCACGTTCTGCTGCTTTATCTAATAATCTTTGAGACACTACACCATCTAATATTAGAATGGAAGCTTTGTCATTTTCATCCAACGTTGTATATACTTTTGTATTTCCAACTCGGAATATTTCCTTCTGTTTGGCATCCAACCCCAATGCTTCATTTGAGGCGAGGATGGATTGCATTTGTTCCACTACCGCAGGGTCCACCGGTTCTTTTGAAACAGGTTCCCTACGTGGTGAATCTGTTTTTCGAGATTTTGAACCATATTTTGGTTTTGATGAAGGGAAAGTGTTTCTTCGTCGTTTATCTCTTGACCCATCTCGAGAACTTCTGTGTTTTGAGGAATAATCTCGTTTTGCTCCATTTCGATAATGATTACTGTTTCCGTTCGATTTCTTTGCTTTATCTCGATTCATGAGAAACTCTTGTAACGTAACCTTATTCTTCAAATATTTGATGATTTCCTTGCGGGTTAAATCTTCCACCATTTCTCCCCGAATTGCAGGTTGTGCAATGTAATCAATATCTGCAACTTGGAGTAGTTCATCCAATATCATTTGACCTCCTCGGTCATTATCTACGAATGCAATTGTAGACTTTTTCTTGGATAATTCAATAATAGTTTTCGGAACACTAGTTCCTTGGGTTGCAATTGCATTTTTGAATCCCGCTCGCATGAGTGCTTTAACATCTGCTGCTCCTTCACAAATAATGATTTGCTGAGCAGTTTCGACATCTTCTCCTGCAGGTAACTTATCAGAACCAAAGTGAATTAACTCCCCAGTTCTAAGTTTTGTGAGAATTGTTTCTCCCACCTCTTCTTTTAGAGGAGTATTTTGTTCCCAATCAGCAAGAAGAGCTGTTGCTCTCTCCATGATTTTCTTACGTTTATCCTCGCGAATATCCTCAATTTTCATTAACTGCATCTGTGCAGAACATGGACCTACACGATCCACTGATTCAATGGTTGCAGCGAGAATTGCGGTTTCCACGCGGTCTAAACTGGATGGAATTAGGATTTGGCCTTTACTTGAACCTTTTTCGGATTTGTTTTGTTGGACTTGAATTCGTCCAATTCTGCCCGTTTTCTGGAGTTCTCGTAATTCTAAATCGTTAAGCAGCCCTTCGGTTTGTCCAAAGAGTGCTCCGATAATATCGAAATCGGAAACGATTCCTTTTACTTTGTAATCGATTTTTATTATATATTTGGTCGTCGTGAATTGATCTTGATCTTTCGAATCAACTATATTTACCATTGTAGTCACCTCGATCCAGCACTCCCTGCTGTCTATCTACTGTCTACTGAGACCTCTAAGATCTAATCCTTAAATATTTCATTTTGGGAGTATTTCCCGACATATTAGTTTCGTAACTGTGAGGTAAGTGCTGGACGAATTGTTATTTATAAATCTACTTCTGAGTCCAGTAGTAACGAATTCGTCTGTAATAGGTTTTAACTGTAATGTTCGTTATTTTGATGAAATCGTAATAGTTTCTGATAGATTTCAGCATTCGCTTTAACTGAAATAACCATTTGTGGCTAAGCTTTGATGAGAATCCGATCTTAAAAATTTTTGTCTTAAAAATAATGTAAAAAAACGCTAATCTCCTAATGATTCAAGCTTTTCTACTAAGTGAGGTTGAAGTAATCTTATTGAAATTATGAACGGAATAATTAATGCAACTTCAACAAAAATTGAAATTATGAAGGGTAGCTTATCACTAACCACTGCAACATATCCTCCAATTATTGGTCCTATGGTTGCACCTATCCTACTTGTCCAAGATAACATCCCGAATATTTTTCCTCGGTGTTCTTTGGATATTCGGCTTAAGAAGTTCTGAAATACTAGTCCTCCCCCAATTGCAAACATGATGTCCACCAATAATAGAACTGAAAAAGACCATCCTGTATTCAAATTTATCAAAACCAGTGTAAAAGCAGCTCCCAGTGTGGCTACAACTGGGATACTCCATTTAATCTTGATTTTATCACAAAATCTACCAATTAGCGGAGACGCTAGCTGACCTATGATTGGTCCCGGGAAATAAATAAGCATCACATATACATCTGGGTCTCCAATTATACTGAGCAGAATATCATCATTTATGATATTCTTTTTTACATAAGGTTGCAAAAATGGTTCAGCTATTGTCTGATTTATTGCGCTCAAGAAAACCGTAAAACCAAATATTAAAAATGCTAATAAAATCGCTTTACTTAGTCTTCTTTTGCGTTTCTGCTTATCTTCTGCAGGAATAACTTCTTGAACCGATGTAATTTCAGGATTTGATGTAATTCCATTGTTCATTTCATCATCGATATGCAAATCTTCCTTACCTTTTGCATGGAAAATAAATCCTGCTAGAACATTTGTAAGAAAGAAAAGAATTAATGGAGAATATTGTAATGCATGATTTCCTGGAATATTGAGAGCGACTGCTGTGAAAATTGCTATGCTCATTAATGAACCAATCAGATTTCCTAACCCCATTAAACCAACACGACGTCCGAACGCGTAGGATCGTTTGGATTTAAACGATTTTTGTGAAATCAAAGCATCAAATGGTGGCCAAAATAATGCAACCATAAAACCCAGGGTAAATCCGCCTGCAATAAACATTCCAAGACTTTCTAATAATATAGCAACATATAAAATGATATAACTTACCCCTCTCCCAATAGATCCAATCAGAACAAGTAGTTTTTTTGAGTATTTATCAGTCAACCATCCAGCAAGAGGACTAGAAACTAATGCTCCAAAAATTTGTGCAGACCACACCCAACCAATTTCTCTACTTCCTGCTCCTAATACTGTTTCTGTAACTTGGGGTATGATGAAACCATAAAAGAAGAAACCCATTGAGTTCAATAAAAGGATCCTTAGCATTACTGCAAAATCGGATGTGAAATATTTTTCATCCTCTTTCTTCTTCATCCGATACTTCTGGAATAGTTTCATTTAATAGCGTACACCGAACGTTGTAAGTTCTAAGTGTTTTGTAACATCGCCCACCTTTTAAAGAGATAGATTTTTCGGTTTGCAATATCCCCAAAGGATTTAAACTCTCAATGAATCAGATACGTGATGAAATTACTGATTTTCGGTGGTAAGGGAGGGGTTGGAAAATCCTCCATAAGTGCTGCAACGGCTGTAAAACTCGCCAAACTAGTAACTGAAGACCAAAATATTCTATTAATTTCATTTGATATTGCTCATAATCTCTCTGATCTTTTCGGAAAACCAATAGGTAACGAACTCACACTAATCAAATCAAACTTATGGGCAATTGAACCCGATCCCGATCTATATGCTGAAAAACTTACCCAGCGATTCGGAACCCTCATGCGGGAATTACTTTCATCTACACCTATCGTTCGTAAAATGCCTAAATTGGAAGAATATATTGAAGAAACTTTTACTACCAAATCTATGTCTCTGTCCTTGAAGAATGCATTATTTTTTCAAAGGATCATTGATGCTGATGACATTGTTGAGGAAATGAAAGAAGCGGATTTCGCAATAAAGAACTTTGATCTGCTTCAGAAAATGAAATTTGATTATATTATTGCAGATTTTCCTCCCACTGGTAATATGATTGCATTATTTGAGGTTCCAAAGAATACAGTTCAAGTGGTGCTGAAAAATACTCTTCGTATGTTTGCTGAAATGAAAGATTTTTTCAAGAAAATAAGAAATGCAGCTCGATTATTGAATCCGTTATCCAAAGGGGCTACAGAAGAACAAAAAAATCGTTCTAAAGAAATACTTGAAATAATTA
>JAEOTN010000444.1 GCA_016839865.1 Promethearchaeota archaeon
AAAAAGTGCGAAATTCTTTACTGATTTCAACTATACAATTCCAAATATTGCTCTAAATAGCACAGTATCAAGAACTGCTTTAACTGAATTATTTGATTTAATAGACGGTACTTATACACCAGATTGGGCAGATCAAGGATGGGCTAACTTTGTTGGTCAATTCGGTCGAGGAGAAGTAGCAATGATTGCAACTGGCCCATGGCAAGTAACTGATTTATTAACAAATCACATACAATTCAATGGAACTGAACATGGTAATTCCAACCTTGGATTTATGCAATTACCAAATGATGAAGCAAGCAGTGGTGCATTGATTGGGGGACAATATTATGCAATGACCTCTCGAATGTCAGAGGGCTCCGCAGAATATGACGCATCTGTTGCATTGATGCAATGGTTAACTTCTCACAACATGCAAGCCTATTCAGCAATTGAGAATACACATGCCCCATCACGAAAGAGTGTAATGCTTAATGCATCAGTGCAAGGAGCCTCAACCTATCAATATATTGAGCCATTCTATGAACAAGCTAAAGCAGCATTGTTATTAGAACCACATCCATTATATGGTCAATTTGAAGGTACATTTGGTGACAATATTGGTCCTTACCTTTCTGGAACCGTGACTTTAGATGAATTGATCACCGATACAACATTAGAGTGGGTTGATTTACTAACACCAGAAGTACCACCTCCACCTCCACCTCCACCCATCATTCCAGGTTTTGGAGTTGCAGCCTTAGTAGTAGCTTCAGTTGTTGGAGTTGTATTCGTCGCATTCTTTGTCTTAAGAAAGCGAAAATAAATCCAAAATCATATATATTTTTTTATTTTTTTTTTGTTTGCAGTTTAATTGTTTAGAGGGATCCTCCCATGGCACAAATCCAAAATTTAGAATCTAAACCTCCTAAAAAACGCCGAGAGAAAAAGAAAAAAGAAAAACCTCATTATGAAAAATTTGGTTTGAGAGAGTTTTTGTTTCTTGCTCCTGCTTATATCTCTTTAATCTTATTTGTGTTTCTTCCGATGTTATTTGCTATTGTTTTAAGTTTCTACAAAAATCCAAATGAAACCGAATTTACCTTCACATATTTTGTCACTGAAATGTGGAATAACTTATCATTCACATCACTTTATGATTTCTTTTATGTTCGAGAAGAACTCATCCCTGGACTAATTACGAAAAGGGGTATTTTCCTAGTGGAGAACATCATTCCTCTCGTTACCACTTTGATCATGTTTGGATATACAAGACTTATTTATCGTAAATTTACTGAAAAAAAACGAATCAGGAGTAATGTTTTACGTGGATTTATTGCACTTTTAATAGGATTACTCACAGCTCCCTTGACATATTTTGCGTTTCAATATATAGTCACGCAATTAAATAGTCTTATGGTTGGTGCAGGATGGGTGAGTGGGCTTAATTACCTACCAATAGATGTATATCGTAGTATAATTGCTGCTCCTGATGTACCTTTTATGAGAATTTTATTCAATACTTTCTTCTGGACACTTACATGTACAGCTATCCATGTGGTTTTTGGATTAATATTAGCTTTGTTATTGAATCGTGAATTTGCCGGGAGAAGTATATTCCGATCCTTAATGATACTACCTTGGGCTATACCATCTTTTGTTTCGACCTTAATGTGGAGATACTATATATTTGATAATAACTTAGGTGTTTTAGGAGCACCAGGGGTATCATCTTACAGTGTTACGACCACGAATATTCTAATTTTTATCTTAGCACTTGGCTCAGTAGGGTTGATATTAGTTGGTTTGTATAAATTATTAAAAATTGAAAAAATCAATACAACTTTGCGTCCTATAGTAACTTTCATCTTGATAATAATGGGGGTGGTTGGATTTATCGCATTCAATGGGCTCCTACAAGCTAATATTAGCTCCCCACCATCAGGTTTCTTTGGCTATGGTATTGTTGATTTCCGAAATATAACCGATAATTTTTGGATAACAGATATTGTCCATATCTTCGATCAGCAATTTGCAATGATTACTTTCTCTGCCATATTAATCAATTCGTGGTTAGGTATCCCATTCATGATGTTGAGTTTTCTTGCTACATTGCAATCCATTCCCAAAGACCTATATGAAGCAGCTGATATTGATGGTTTAACTCGATGGCAAAAATTTAAAAAAATTACATTACCGTTATTAAAACCCACATTATTAACTGTTTCTTTGTTAGGTATCATCTGGACTTTCAATCTGTTTAATGTAGTATATTTATTATCAAATAACCAAAATGCACTGCCAGAAGGAGAATTTTTCGATATTTTTGTTACTTTTATTTATAATAGGTTCAATGATAGGAACCAATACTCTCAATCTGCAGCATTAAGCATTACAGTTTTCATCATGCTGATTTCATTTAGTCTTGTATATCGTAGGTTACTAAAAGCGGAAAAAATGTGGGAGGATGAGAAAAAATAATGGAATCGAGAGAAATTATCAAAAAGAAAGAATATAATCTTGATTATCTTGCACTTCTCTTCCTAATTTTTGGATTTGTCATTGCTGTGATTGGATTTTGGCAGTTCCAGACTGTATTATGGAATCGCCTGAGATATTCTACAGGATCTCAATGGGTGGCAATTATTGGTGACCCTATTTACGAAAATACTCCATTAGATGAAATTGGGGCACTATTAAATCTAAATATCTCATTCTTCATGTTTGGTGCTATTATATTTTTTGCTACGTTTGGATTTATGATTTATCAGTATATTGTTCGGAGAAAATGGTTTGAGAGTTCCAAATTGTATTTGGTTGTCACTGCACTTGTCGGTTTCATATTTATTATTATGTCCGGTTGGACAAACGCAAGTGTACGCACAATTGATGATTTTCCATCATATGATGGAGGGTTATCAGGATATGAATGGATTCGGGTACAAATCCCAAATCATACTAATTGGTTAATTACTCTCAGTCAAGTAATTGGTATTGGTTCAATTGTCTTCTTTTTAATGAATCTTGGATTGATATTATGGAATCTTCCTAATATGTCTGAATCTACTACCTCTCAAAACGTAAGAGTACCATTGAGAGAATCAGTTGGGCAAGGTCTAAAGAATTTAGTAAAAAACATTCCACTATATATAATTCTTATTGCTTATCTGATCATTATCATATATCCAGCGTTCCTCGCAATACGGGCTTCAATTTCTACACCCCCAGAAATATATGCAGGAAGATGGCCAGCAGAACCCATAAAAACTTTAATAACAAACTATTCGTCGGTGTTATTTAAGAATTATCCGACTAGAGCAACATTCATCATAGCAATCAAGAATAGTATTTTCTTGGGTTTAGGAGTAAGTACTATTGGTATATTGATTTCTGTATCTTCCGCATATGGGTTAGCTCGGTTTAATTTTAGAGCAAAGAAATTCATGACATTCTTAATATTATCCACACAGATGTTTCCTGCAATTATCCTTATAATTCCTCAATTCGTACTTATGAGTCGATTAGGACTACTTGCCACAAATACGGTTCTTTGGGGAGTTTTAGTTATTATGACAACAGGTGCAACTGCGTACGTTACTTGGATGATGAAAGGATATTTCGAAACTATTCCTGTGGATATGGAAGAAGCTGCACTTATTGACGGATACGGGAAATTTGGTTCATTCATCAAAATTGCATTACCTCTTGCAAAACCCGGGATGATTGCAGTTATGGTTTTTACGTTTCTAGGAGCCTGGCAGGAATTTATTCTCGCACAAACATTCATCGCCCAGACAGACGTATCAAACTGGACATTACCTTTAGTATTCCAAAATTTCTTGAGAGTAGATGCACCTGATCAACCAATTTTTTATGAATTATTAAGCTCATATTCAATAATTGTCGCTTTACCTGTAGTTATCTTCTATTTATTATTGCAAAAACAATTAATGGGAGGAGTAACTGCAGGAGGAGTAAAATAGGAGGAATATATTATGGCAAAAGTAACATTCAAAAATGTAACAAAACGATTTGGTAGTTTTGAAGCAGTAAAAAACCTAGAACTAGATATAAAAGATCATGAATTCTTATGCTTAGTTGGACCTTCAGGATGTGGTAAAACAACTTCGCTTAGGATGTTAGCAGGTTTGGACGATATAACTGAAGGAGAAATCTACATTGGAGATAAAGTTGTAAATGCAGTAGAACCCAAAGATCGAGGAATAGCTATGGTATTCCAAAGCTATGCATTATATCCACACTACAACGTTTATGACAACCTTGCTTTTGGTTTACGTGCAAAATCCAATAAAGGTATCAATTTAATATTGCAAGTCATAATTCTGTTGCTCTATGGTATCTTTATTGGTTTGTTGTATGGATTGTCCTATCTTTTGAATTTCATCTATGCATCATTAGGTACCATAATCTTTGTTGGTGGTCTAGTTAGCTTCTTAGCTACCATACTGTTGTTTTCTGAGATTAGACAATCAATACGTGATGGGATTATCAACACAATCGCAAAATTTAGCGGCCCAGTTAGAAGATATGTGGAGTCTGAACAAAATATCGAAGAAAAAGTTGTTGAAACTGCTGAATTGTTAGAAATCAAAGAGCAACTGTATAAAAAACCACGTCAATTAAGTGGTGGACAACGTCAACGTGTCGCTTTAGGAAGAGCTATTATAAGAAATCCACGGGTTTTCTTATTAGATGAGCCTTTAAGTAACTTGGATGCAAAATTACGGGTTCAAATGCGCGCAGAATTGCAAAGATTATCGCAAAGATTGGGAGTAACCTCAATCTATGTGACCCATGATCAAGTAGAAGCAATGACACTTGGTCATCGAATTGCGATAATGGATAAGGGAGTTTTACAGCAAATAGGAACTCCAGAAGAGGTATATTTAACTCCTTGCAATAAATTCGTAGCTGGATTTATCGGCTCCCCACCGATGAACTTTACCGAGGGGAAAATTGAGAAACGAAAAGACGAAATGTATTTTACTGGAGAAAAACTTGATTATAAAATTCCTGAAAGATATAGTACTTTGGTAAAATATATTGGGAAAGAGATAATACTAGGAATTCGTCCAGAACATATTGGAATCAATGCAGAAATTAGTGCACCTAATAAATATGATGTGAAAGTAGGCGTAGTAGAGCCAATTGGATCAGACACTTACGTATATATCGATTTTCCCACAGATTATGTTATGATAGCGAAAATGGAAGGAATTTCAAATCTAGGAATTGACGAAGAAGTAAAAGTAACTTTTAATCCAAGACAAATTCATTTCTTTGATATGGAATCAACACTCCGTATATTACCCGTAGATGAAAAATAATCATTTTCTACACTATTTATCCTCCTATTTCTCTTTTTTTTCATTTTTGTGCGGTTTAAATACGAATAGAACAAATTTATTTAGCAGACGGTTTCGTAGAAACCTATAGGATTGGAGATTGAAATGGAAGAATTAATTAAAGCGAAAGATGAGCAAATCGCTAAATTAAATAATTTAAAAGAACTATTGAAGAAACAAATCCTCTCTCTCCAAGAGGAAAACACCAAACTAAAGAATGAATTATTTGAAATTGAGGAAAAAATCAAACAATTACCAAAAGATTTCACTCAGACACCCGATTATCAATCTATGTTTAATTCCATCAATGCAAAATTAAGCACCATCGTTGAGAAATTGGATGTTATGTCAGTTGAAGGATTCGTATCTTCTGCATCAAGCTCTGCTCCTAAGCCAAAGACGAAATCCAGTTCAAAATCCAAAGCGGTTAACGAAGACGAAATTAAAAAAGCTGAACCACATCCTGCTGAGTTGGGATTGTTAAAACCTTCAAGTCTTTTCAGTGATCCTGAACCAGCTCCGGCAGCTAAATCCAACGGTCCGCAGTTATATCAAGAACATGAGAAACCAACAACACCTCCTGAATCCCAAGAAATAGCACCTGCACAAGCCGCATCTTTTCACGCTGCAGATCCACGCAGTCTACAGCGACAAGTACTAGAAATAGAATATCCCGAAAATGGAGTAGTTCAATGCCCTAAATGTAACGGACAACAATTCCAAGAGATGCCTGAGCCAGCACGAGGTTCCTTTGCAAAGAAATATTATTGCAAAAAATGTCGCCAAGAATGGCGTTTCTTATATTAAATCACGTAGTCAGGATTGATACTGTGAATTGCTTCCATCATAGTTTTCACATTACTAACTTTCGCATTAAGTAGCGTATTCGTTGCACCAGGAATATATCCACTTCCTTTACCAAGGATCTTGACCATACTAGTTACTTCACTCCATACACGTTCTTTTGTTCCACTGACAAGAAGATTAGTATCGTCTATAGTTCCAAGTAACGCAATTTTATTCCCATATTTCTGTTTTAATGCTGGAAGGTCGTTGATTGTGGGTTGTAGACTTTCTACTCCCTCAATTCCTAATTCAATGAGATCTGGAAAAATTTCTCCAATATTACCACAAGAATGAATGAGGAACTTTGAACCATGACTATGAACGATTTCCACATACTTTTTCAGTATTGGTTTTATAAACTGTCTCCAATATTTTGCAGGCATTTGTAGACCACTATTGAATCCCCAATCATCTCCACACATTACTACAGGAGGATTACCAAGTTTCATTAACCGTTCCAAGCCTTTTCCTTGTACTTCAAAATTTTTCTCTAGTATTTCTTCAAGAAATTGTGGTTCTTTACGGCAAAATTTCGCAACTTGGGCCATTCCGATACTCATATGAAGATTTTCATATGGTCCTGGTAATCCAATCATACTCAAAATCTGATATTTCTCAATTAACGTGTTTGTAGTTTTAACAGTGGGTTTTATCATTGCATCTGTGAAAGGTTTTGGTCTTCCCTTCTTCCACCATTCCTTAATTTTTTCTTTTGTCGTAAGAAATGGCTTCAAATACCATAAATGAGGAGTCCCATCATCATTTACTACTGATTTACTTACTCCTCCAAAAGTATCAAGTAACTGTTTAGTTGTTGGATCATAATGGGCTTGTCCACTGATTGAAGCCCAATCAGCATCAAATCCAAGTTTTATGTTGATTGCATGGGCCCATGGAGGACCAGTTAAAATTCCATCTGTCGCGTATTGTTTTATTTCTTCAGGGGTAAATCCGATTTCATCCATAAATGTAGCGTAGAATGCAAAGTCGGAACCTAAAGAAAATACAGGAAATCTGTCTAATGGCTTATGTTCTAGTGCAGCGATAGAACGTTCATAACTCGTCATCTCTTCTTTCATAATTC
>JAEOTN010000445.1 GCA_016839865.1 Promethearchaeota archaeon
CATGGAATAACGCCTATGCATTAATACTTCAGATAGATAAAAAATTTATTCCGTAAATGTAAGGAACATGTATGGGATTTTCTAAGCAATTCTATTTCTTTTTACTACTTAGTTGTTTAGAATTTCTTTTTCTAATTGGTCCAGCGATTTATTACAAGATTGTACGTAAAGAACAATTAAAGCGAAGCATCATCTTACGTTCATTTCCTCAGCAACGTTCAATTCTCTCAAGAATAGGAGATGTTGCTATTGGTATTTCTGCAGGAGTTTTCCTCAGTTTTCTAGCACGAGGATTACTATTAGCTTCGGTATTATCCATAGTCAATATTTTTGGAGAGGATTTTTATAACACTGCGAGTTCTGGTTCGATTGACGTAATTCCACAAACACTTTCTGTGGGAGAAATTGTAATAACGATTTTAATCAATTTCTTTGTAATTGGGATTTGCGAAGAATATTTCTTTCGAGGGGTGTTATTCGTGGAATTAAAGAAAATCATAAAGAACTGGTCTTATGCGATTAATGGTTTGGTGTTTGCTCTTTATCACGTATTTCCGGGTATTGTCCCCTATCAAACTACAGTAACCTACTTCATCTATTACTTCGTAATTGGTATTTTATTGTGTATTCTCTCAAACGCTAACAACAATGACTTACTACTCAATTTCATCGCTCATGGGGTGTTTAATTCATTGCCATTGATCTTTAGTTTCTAAAAATTCTTCAACAATTGCAACATTCTCTTGTGCTTGGGAGAGTAGAGGTGTGCCAAGTGAAATAAAATCAGTTGGTTTTATAGATTTCAAGCAAAATTGTATTGCCATCTTTGGTTCTAGGCGGCCTGCTGCTAACGGTTTGATATTAAGAATGGAGATCTTAGTATTTTGGATACGCTGGATCAATTTTGCAGTATTTGTATTAGACATATATCCAAGTTGATTTAATGGTTGTACGATCAATTTCACATCATAATTGTTTTTCTCAACTGCTTCAATCACTTCATGGAAGTGACATGACAGTCCTGGCACCATTCCTCTGTCTCTAATATGCTCTAAAACAGGCTCCAAACCATTAATAGTCATTGATTTTGTATCCAATGCAAAATCAGTGAAATTTCGATGAGGAAGACAGACACAGACCTCATGATCGGCACACCAATCGATTTGTGTATGCATATCCCTTTCAAGACCTTTCACAGTTTTTCGTGTGGAGGGGGTACAGATCCAATGTATTTTTATTCCCTTATCGTTTTGAACTGATTGGATTGCATCAAATATGCGCTCACGAGGAGAGCTGATTATGGAATTTACTCCTTTATCTACGTAATAGTCTAATATCTCTGTAATTCGTTCCAATTTCCGGAATTTGTACCAGTAATATGGACCATAGATGAAATCTAGTCTATGATTGATGCCCACGAAATTGTTTGTCCCACATATAAGCTTGGAAATCTTAAGGTGTTCTAAGGAAATCGATGGAATCATTTTCTTACTTTACTATTACATGCCTCCGCTTATCAAATTTTTATTTAAAATGTTTTTCAAGTAGGTAATGAACGAATATACGACTTTCTTTGAATTTAATTTGGATTTTTAAGAAGAAATATCAAATTCACTCTCCCCATATATCTTTTGAAGGTAAACAAAATTGAGTAGTAATAAGAAGTTAATTTTCGTGTATAACGCAGATGCTGGCGTAATAAACGCTATCAAAGACTATTTCCATAAAATTTTATCTCCAAAAACCTATGAGTGCAATTTATGTGGTATTTCCTTTGGTTTAGGAGGAATGAAAAAAGATTGGAAAAATTATATCAAGGAACTTCCTTTACCTGTGGAGTTTTTGCATCGAGATGAATTCGAGAACAAATACCCAAATGAGGAAAAGGAATACCCAAGTGCTTGGATTGATAGTGATAATAATTTGGATCTTTTAATCTCTGGGGAAGAAATGAATCAACCAAAGAGTTTGGATGATTTAATCGCACTTACGAATACAAAATTAAAAGAAATAAGCATATTATAAATTTAAATTTATTTTTTAAACTGCTTTATTAAATTGGGTCAAATTAGGCGACAAAACAATTCTATGATCCAGATATTGGCTTTTAAAGCACTATTCTGTTTAATAGAGAGGTACCTAGAGATTTTTCTATTAGAATAAATAAATCTGATAGAAACCTAAAATATTTTATAGTAAGAGAGAATAAATTGAGTTTAGAGGGGAGTATATGTCTGAATACAATATGAATGAACAACCCAATGAACTCGAACAATTATTGATGCATGTGAAGAAACTACAGCTAGATATTGAGAACCTTTTTAGCGCAAAAGATCAGAAAACAAAAGCGCTCCTTAATGCGTGCAAGGTTAGAAAGTATAGTATTAAGCAAAGCGAAGGAACAACATTAGATCAAGCAAAACAAACCTTAGAAACTCATCGAAAACGATATCAAGCTGCTATTCGAGCTAGTGAATCTGCCAAAATGCAGATGAAACAAGCCGAAAAGACATTCAAAAAAGCTGTTAACAAATTCAAACAATCCACAACCAAGTGCGAAAAACAGGAAAAAGATAATATTAGAAGAATTTCCAAGGAATTTTCCGTTCAAATTAAGGATAAACAAAAAGAATTACGAGCTTTGGAGCATCAGATTAAATCTGTTACTCAAAAACTAATGTAAATTTAAAAAATCTATCCATTTCCTACTATAACATGCTTGATTCAGTGTCATTTCTCCTTATAGACATACACTCTATCATTGCGTTTAACAGGTTTTTCTACTTTAATCGTTATAAGATATTCACTAGTTTTACTATCAAGCTTAGGTGTTTGTTGAATTTGGCGATTTTTATGTAGCATTTCAGTAATTTCATGCTTATAGAACGTTCCTTTTGGACCCCCTTCGATAAATAAGACATCCCCCGGTTTAAACTGACCTTTTTGGAGATTAAGTTTCGC
>JAEOTN010000446.1 GCA_016839865.1 Promethearchaeota archaeon
CAAAAAAATCGATAGTAACGGGATCCACCATATCAGTTATCTTTGAGTCATATCTTTATATCTCTTATCGTTGAATATGCGAAAAGAATACAAAATTCGATATCGTGAAAATCACGCTTTTTTTTATGGTAAAACATGGGAAATGGGATCAAAATGGGTGGAAAATAGTAGTCGAATTATTACCCGCTAGTGTGGGTTTAACAGAAGATATAAAATAGAGAAGAATTATAGAGTATATTGTTAGTAGAGACTTATTTTTACGAGGATTGAAGCATGGAAAATTCTCACGGTTACAATATTTTGACGGTTGGTGTAGGAGGGCAAGGTGTAATTCGAGCAACTCAGATATTAGCGGCTGCTGCTCTCCAAGATGAAGGTAATGAAGTGCGTACCGCTGAAACCCACGGAATGGCTCAGCGTGGTGGCACAGTTGTCGGTTATTTACGATTTGGACCAAATGTCAAGGGACCTCTTATTCACAAAGCAAATGTTATGCTATCATTCGAACTTAGCGAAGCTCTTAGAAATATCAAATATGCAGATAACAATACTAGTTTATTCGTATCTTCGGATGTAATTATTCCTCCATCTGTATATACATATAAAATTCCATATCCGGAACAAGAGAAAACCCTCGAATATTTAGGCAAAGTGACAAAAAATGTACATCTAATTAATGCACGGGAAATGGCAGAAAAAGCGGGAAATGCTAAAACTTCTAATGTAATACTGATAGGGGCGATGTTTGGTGCCGGAAAGCTTCCAATTAAGGAAGAATCTGTTAAAAATGCTATCGCAAAATTTGTTCCAACTAAAGCTAAAGAAGTAAATGAAATTGCATTCAAGATGGGTTATGAATTAGGTCAAAAAATCAAGGAGGAATTCTATGAATAAACCAGATTATGCAGACGACGCTCCGGGTAAAGAAATAATGATGCTAGGTAATGAAGCTATCGCTAGAGGGATTTTAGAGGGTGGTGCTATTGTTGGAGCAGCATATCCTGGAACTCCATCATCTGAAATAATCGAAACTTTATCAAAAATGCATAAATTTCACCCTCATTTGAATTTGGAACTTTCAATAAACGAAACGGTGGCTTTGGAAGTAGCTTATGGTGGTAGTCTCTCGGATTTACGATCTGTTGCTATAATGAAACATGTAGGTCTGAATGTTGCATCTGATGCTTTTATGACTGCATGTTATACAGGTGCTCGAGGAGGACTTGTAGTTATTTCGGCAGATGATCCTAATTGCTATTCTTCACAAAATGAACAAGACAATCGTTACTTTGGACCTCATGCATTGATTCCTGTGGTGGAACCCAGTGATCCTCATGAAGCAAAAGAGATGATGAAGCATTCTTTTGAATATTCAGAGAAACACAACAGTATAATACTGTATAGAACCACTACACGCCTCAATCATGGTCGAGGAAATGTCACACTTGGTGATATTAAGTCTTCAAACCGTCCTGCTAGTTTTGAGAGGAATCCTAACAAATGGGTATGTGTTCCATCCAATTCTCGTGTAATGCGTCGTGAATTACTTGCACGATTGGACCGAATCAGTGAAGAATCAGATACTTATCCATTTACATCTTTGAAAATTTCAGAGGAAAAAGTAAATGGTAAAAAATTAGGATTTATCTCTGCAGGAGTTCCATATTCACATTTAATGGATGCTTTAGATTACTTTAATCTCACGAATAAGGTATCTGTATTGAAAATTGGAATGATTTATCCCCCTCCAAAGAAATTGATAACTCGAATATTGGAAAATTGCGATGAAATTCTTGTAGTTGAGGAATTAGAACCTGTCATCGAAAATTTTGTTAAGCAAATTGCTTTTGATGCAAAGATTCAAAAGCCAGTACACGGCAAGGATACTTTTCCTGTACCAGGAGAATTTCCAGTGGGATTATATTTAGAAAAAGTATCAGAATTTACGGGATTAGACTATAATTCTGAAGAACTACCAGAATCTGATATTACACTACCTCCACGACTTCCATTATTATGTCCTGGTTGTAGTCATCGATCTACTTATTGGGCATTGAAAAAAGTTGAACAAAAATTAAAAATCAAAACCTTCAAATCAGGAGATATCGGATGCTATACACTCGGTGTGTATAAACCACTTGAAAGTATGGATGCTCAAATCTGTATGGGATCCTCTATTGGTGTCGGAAACGCTTTATCTAAATTCCAAACAGAAAAAGAACCCGTTGTTGCTATAATTGGAGATTCGACATTTTTCCATACTGGTGTATCTGGTTTAATCAATGCTGTATACAATCAAAATGAATTCTTGATAATAATAATGGATAATCGGAGTACATCCATGACAGGTATGCAACCAAATCCGGGCACTGGCATCAAAATTACCGGAGAACCTGGAAATCGAATAATGCTTAAGGATCTTGTAAAAGGATGCGGTGTTCCTGAAGAAAATATCTGGGTAGAAGACGCAAACAATACACCAAAATTGATTGAAAAGTTGGAAGAAGCAATCCAAGCAAAGGGGATTCGAGTTTTTATCTCACGTCATGTCTGTTCTTTACTTGAAATTGGACAATGGAAACGACAAGGCAAGAAAACTCCAGTTGTAAAAGTTGATCCTGAAAAATGTGTTGGATGTATGACGTGT
The DNA here is from genome assembly GCA_016839865.1 of Promethearchaeota archaeon. Next base: position 2,648 of record JAEOTN010000446.1, read on the forward strand.
ATTCGTAAGTTCGGCTGCCCTGCGTTTGTGGAAATAGAAGGAGAGGCAGATTCGGATGGGCGAAAGCGTAAAAAATCATCTATTGATCCCGATGTATGCCGTGGATGCGGTGTTTGTGTGATTGGTGTCTGTCCTTACGGAGCAATTTATTTCGAAGAGGAGCAATAAATATTATGTCATTTTTCTTCAATCCAAAAAAAGTAGCAATAATAGGTGCAACAGCCCATCCTCGTAAATTTGGGAATGTAGTGACTGAAAATATTCTCAGTAACAAGGATCGGGATTATGATGTTTTTCTGGTTTCGTTGAAGAAACAACAAATCAATGGCTTGGAAACCTATCAGTCAATTCTCGATATAAATGAGGATATAGATGTAGCCATCATCCTTGTACCAGCACGTGCAGTGGAGGAAGTTGTAGATAATTGCATAAAGAAACAAGTTAAGGGAATTATAATAGTTACTGGCGGTTTTGGAGAAATTAATTAAGATTGCAAAGCTCTTGAAAAAAGAATCTAAAACAAAATAAGAAATGA